>JAUUWR010000001.1 GCA_030588935.1 bacterium
CCGATAATTATTAGGGTGTCTCCCTGATTTGTATCATTAAATTTTGCGATTTCTTCTCCAAATAGTCTTACTCTTATTTGCCCGCTGCCGTCATCCAATGTGATTGATGCAAATTTTCTTTCACCTTCACTTTGGAATTTATCCACAACATTAGCAATTACATTCGTTCTTCGGATTTTTTTGTCTCCAAGTTCAGCAAAGCTAAGTCTTTTGTTTGGGGCTTCTGATTCTTCAAAAATCTGATTTGCTTTAAGCAAGTCTCCTATTCTTAGTTTGTATGCTATTTCTCTTTTGTATTGGTCTGGCATTTTTTTATTATTTTTTTGGAATTTTTACAATTATTTTATTTAATATTATTAACTGGAATTTTATAAAATATTAAGCTTGGTTGATGAGTTTGCTTGCAGTCTTTTTTGTTTGCTTGCGCTTCTCATCTCCAGAACTTTTATCTTGTGAGATTATTAGTATAATATTTGTATTATTAGTTATTATATTGTTAAATTATGAAAAATGTTTTTTAAAGATTTATGTGGTTGAAGTATAGAAAAGGTTTTAAAGGCATATTTTCTAGACTAAAAAATGCAAAATACAAGATTTTTTGATGTAGAAGGTTTGAATGAATATCTTAGAAATAATTTAAGGGGAAATGTGTTAAATATAAAGCATTATGAGAATAGAGAGAGGTTTTATGCAACGAGATTTCAAGAGAGGTCTTTTGAAATAATTCCTGAAGAATTATTAGCAAATGATTCAATTACTCAAGGAAACTATTTTGAGAAGGGAGTAAGATATCCTTATGAAGAATTAAGGTTTAGAGTTCATAAATCTTTTTTACTTGCTGGAAATCATTCTATTCCAAAAGGAAAATATAGGGTTAGAGTGACTTCTAGGGGAGTAGATAAGCCAGTTGTCAAAACTTTTGTTAGAGGTTTTTGCAGATGGAAAAAAAGAAATTTACCTATGAGTTTACCTTTAGATAAGATTCTTAATGGGGAGCTTGAGGATTATATTATTGAATAATTTCAAATCAACTGCACAAACCCAGATTTGGGCTGGAAAACGTCTCCGATTTTCTTGAGTTTTTCAAAAGATTCTTCAAATTCAGTATCTGAGATATTGTCGCCTAATTCTTTTCTTAAAATATTCAGGGGAACCATTTTTCCGTGTTTTTCTTCAAGTTTCCTGATAGTTTCTTTTACGAGAATGATTTTATTTCTTTGACTTGAACTTACTTTTGATGTGAACCTGTCAATATCAAAGGTTTTTGTTTCAGAGTCATAGCCGACCTGCATTAAATAATAATTTGTTAGTCTGATTGCCACTTGTGCATCTTGTTTTTCAACTTTGTTGCTTAGTCTTGTTTTTGCATGTGCTTCTGCAAGTCTTATCAAGCCCTGCAGTTGTCTTGCAGAAATTGGTATTGAGCTTGAATCTCCTGATGCCTGCATGTTTCTTAATTTTACATAAAAACTCTTGATTTCTTCTACTGCTTCGTCTGTTAATTTTGGGTTAACTTTTTGCTTGGCATAAGCAACATATTTTCTGAATAATTCCCTATCTATTTCTGATTCTCTGCCTTTCATTTGATGGAGGTTTAAAACATGAGTTGCAATTGCATCATCTTGTTCTTTATTTGGAAGGTCTCTGAGTATGAAGATGAGATCGAATCTGTTAATTAATGCAGGGGGCAGATCAATTTGCTGTGTGATTGATTGAAGAGGTTCAAATCTTCCGTATTTAGGATTTCCTGCTGCTAAAACAGAAGTTTGGGCACTTAACGTGGCCTGAACATTAGCTTTACTTATTGTAACTGTTTGTTGTTCAAGCGCCTCGTGCATTGCACTTCTATCTTCAGCATTCATTTTTTCAATTTCATCAATACATACAACTCCTTTATTGGCAAGAACCATTGCTCCTGCTTCCAAGCTCCATCCTTTTAAGAATTCGTCTCTTACAACAGTTGCTGTGATTCCTCTTCCACTTGCTCCCATTCCAACAACATATCTTCCTTTTGGGGCAATATTTGAGATAAATTTTAATGTTACTGATTTGGCTACGCCAGGATCTCCCATTAAAAATAAATGAATATCTCCTCTTGAAGTGGTTCCATCTGAGCTTACTTTCCTTACCCCCCCAAACATTTGCAAGACTAAAGACTCTTTAATTTCATCATAACCCCAAATACTTGGAGCTATACTTCCTTTTAATTTATTAAATAATTTAGGGTCTGCTGCTAATTCCTGAATTTGCCTCTCATCTTCTTCATCAATTTCAAAATCTTCATAAGTTGATTCTAAAGGTATTAGATTGTTTGCTTCAACAGCTAAATCAAATCTTGTTGAAATTGAACCTGATTGCAATGGGACTGGAACTTCTTTTAAAATCCCTAATACTCTTACTTTGCTTCCAGGGGTTGTTTTTTCTTCCATTCCTGGCTCTACTAAATCTTCTTTTAAAAATACAGGCATTCTTCTTGGTTGTTCTCCTCCAGATAATGATTCAGGAGATTCTTCAATAACTAATCTTTGAGCATCAACCATTGATTTGCTGATTAATCTGAATTGTCCTTTTCTTCCACAAGAACATCTGCTTGGTTCTCTGAACTTTTTTTCAATTTGCAATACAGAGATGACTGTCCCGCAAGAAGGGCATTCGAATTTAGCATTAACTACCTGCGGACGGACTTCTGAAGTTTGTCTTACTAGTCCTTCAAAAAATATCAGTTGATTAAGATGCTGAGCTCTAATTGTTCTTATTTTTACTTTTTGTGTTTCAGGAAGATTGTTTAATCTGATTCTTGCATCTTTTATAAGTCCTGTTTCTTCTAAAGCTGTTTCAAGAATTTGCAAGAGTTCTTCTGGATTGCTTATTAATGCTTCTGATAAAATAGGCGAGTGAGAAGCAAGGTCATTAAAGTGTATAAAAACAACTTTTCTGCCTTTTCTAATGCTTTCACCTATGTCTTTTTTATAAGTTGCAAAAAAAGATTTTGCTTCAATTATTAGTTCTTCAGTTCCTTTTGGTGGCATTTTTTATTATGTTTTGAATTTCATGAAAAATTTACTTAATATTATTAACTGGAATCTTAATGGATAGTTAAGTTATTCAGAGGAGATGCTTAAGCTCTTTCTTGTTTACTTAATCTTCTTATTCGTCCCATAAATATTTTATATATTATTAGTTTTTTATATAAAATATATGAGCGAACAAAGTGAGCGAGCTATAAGATAATTATTTTCCTCCTTTTGTGCATAAGAGAGAAGAGTTTGATTTATAAATAATTATTTGTTGTGTAGGATATAATTAGAAATATGTTATCTAAACAAATGAAGTGATGGGGGGTTATTTTATCTAAATATTTAAATATATTAATAATCTATAATAAATATGAGAAGTTATAAGGTTGGTTTGAAGGATTTGAAGTTTTTAGTAGAGGGTTTTGTAGATGGAATGTATTTTACGAGAACGGGGGCTGTTAGATGGTGTAAGGAAAACAAGGAAATAATAACTCCTGAATTTATGAAGAGAGTTCGTGCTAGTCCTGATGGATTTTTTTATTATGAAAGTCATCTAAGAGAGGATTTAGATGAATTTGAGAAAATGTTAAATGAACTTTCTGAAACAGAAGAAATTCTTTCTACTCTTTAATTATTTATTCCGATTAGCCTCTCTTATTCTTTTGATTAATTGTGTCATTGAGTCTTCTAATTGCTGGTTGTTTTTTGTTCCTGTGCAGACTAATTTTCCATTACTGAATAATAAGAAAGTTGCGTTGGGTTCAACAAGCTTATATACTAAGCCTGGGAATTGTTCTGGTTCATATTCTGTGTTTTCTAATTCTAAAGCCAGGAAATTTAGATTTAATGGAATGTTAATACTTCCAGAAGCAACAATGTTTTGGACAGTTATTTTTGGTTTTCCAGTTATTTTGATATTTATTTTCCTTAGTGTTTTTATAACCTGTTCAATAACTTGTTTAACTTGCAGAATTGATTTTGTTCCTGTGCAAACTAAATTTCCTGATGCAAATACAAGAACTGCGGATTTTGGTTTTTTGATTCTTAATATGAGCCCTGGAAATGTTTCAGGATTATATGTCGTGGTTTGAATTGTTTTTGCTAATTTTGTTAAGGGAACATCTTTTCCTAACGAAGTTGTTGCAACTATGTTTTGAATTTTTAAAGAAGTTTTTGATTTTGTTTTAGGCATTTTGTTTATTTTATTTTTTATTGGAATCTAATATTATTTTATTCTGGAATCTCTTATAAATTATTAATCTATTCAGATGACTTGCTTAAGCTTTTCTTCCGAGTAAATTATATTTTATTTATTATTAGTTTATAATATCGTAAAACAGGTGAGCGAACAAAGTAAGCGAGCCTGATATATTTGATATTTTTATTGAGTTATTACTTTTGAATAATTAGTAAAGTTTATAAAGGGAGAGAGAGGTTTGGGTTTTTAAAGTTTTGGGTGGTGTTGTGAGAAAAATCAAAATATATCTTATAGATTGATAATATTTTTAAAGATAAATTTTATTTTTATAATATGAAATCTAAATCTAAAGTTAAACATGAGTTATCAAAGAATATAGTTAATTATTTGCATGATACTTTTGGAGAGAATTATAGACAGATTGGAGAAAAGATAGACTTATCAGAGAGTTTTATGTCCCTGGTTAGACATGGAGAAAGAAATTTGACTCTTGATCATTTATTAAGGATTGAAAGTGTTTATGAAACTCCTCTCCCAACTATTTTAATACAAGCTATTAAAGATAAAAATATTCCAGAAGAATTAAGAGAGGGATATGAACTTCTTCGTGAGATAGTGATGGAAATTTAATACCTCACCTTCAACTCATGCCTTTCATAATCATTAGTGATTTCTTTTAAAGTTGCAACATCTTCTGCTCTTCTGTCAGGCCTAAGCTGGATTATTCTTGGAAATCTTAATGCAAATCCGGACTTATAGGTTGGTGAGCGCTGGATGTTTTGATATCTTATTGTCACTACAATTTTGGGTTTGATGTCTACTTTTCTTCCATGCTCTTTTGTGATTAAGGGGTTAAGTTTTTTTGTTAGTTCTGTAAATGAAAGTCCGAGTTCTTTTTTTTCTTTTAATCCTGATGATTTTCCTATTTCAAGGAATTTGTTTGTTTCGTCATCTTTGCATGATAGGGTGAAAGACGCTAAAGCTCCAGCTCTTTTTCCTTTTCCATATTCTCCTCCTGTGATAACTAAATCAAGCTCGTTTTCAGCTGGCTTGAGTTTTAGCATGTGCCCGACTCTTGCTCCTGGCTGATATGCTGATTTTAAGTTTTTAATCATAACTCCTTCTTGATTGTCTTTTAATGCCTGGTTGTAGAATTCTTTTACTTTTTTTTCATCACTTGTTATTAATTGATGCGCTGTTTTAAGGTGGAATCTCTTGTTTTTGATTATTTTTCTTAAGAGTTTTGTTCTTTTTTCAAAGGGCTGGTCAACTAATGGTTTTCCATTATAATACAATAAATCAAATGCATTGATTTCTATTGGGAGTTTTTTGACTAATTCTGGAATATTATGTTTTCTTTTGATTCTCTGGGAAACTGCTTGAAAAGGAGTGTATTTTTTTGTTTTTCTGTCAAAACCAACTGCTTCTGAGTCAATTATAAATGATTTGGCTTTTATGTGCTGTTTGACATACTGGATAACTTCTGGGAATTGGGTGGAAACATTGTCTAATCTTCTTGTGAATATTTTTATATTTCCCTGCTCATCTTTGTTTATCATCATTCTAAAGCCATCATATTTATATTCGAAACAAGCAGGCTTGCCAACTCTTTTAAATCCATCTTCAATATCTTCTGCTTTTAATGCCAGCATTGCTTTTAATGGATGCCCAGGAGTTAAGGTGATTGATTTTAATGCTCTTGCTCCTTTGCATGCTTTTTCAAATACTAATGCAAAATCAGTTGCTTTATCATATGCATTTTGGATGAGGCTATGATTTTCTTTTGTTTTGTCAAGACAAGCCCATACAATAGCATCTCTTATTGTTCCAGAAGCTACTCCTATTCTTAATTTGTTTAATAAAGTTCTGATAATGTATTTTGCTTCTATTTCTGAGGCAGATGTTAAGAGTTCTGAGATAAGGGAGAGTTTTTTGTCTACTGTTCCTTTGCCTTCTAGTTCTGGAAGTTTTTGCAGGTTTGCGAGAACTTTTTCAGTTGTTAATTTATGAGAGAATAATGTGTTTTGTTTTTTCTTTAAAATTATTTGTTCTGCTACTTTTCCTAAATCTCCTATTTTTTTGTATTTTTGGATAATATCTTTTTTGTCAATTCCAGAGGATTTTGACAGTGCTTTAATGCATAATTGCTCTGAAATTCCAAATTCTCTTTCATCATAATCTGGAAATACTTTTCCTTGGATGAGGTAAATTATTTGCTTGTCTTTTTCTTTTTTTAATGTTTTTAGGAAGTCTGCTAAGATTTCTGTTTTTTTTAATCTAGATGGGTTTTGTTCTAGGTCTTCGTATATTGTGCATAATTGTGAGTATTGCATTTTTGTTATATTATTTTTCTGGAATCTTTACTTAATATTATTAACTGGAATCTTAGATTAGATAATGAGATGAGGTTTATTTAGCGCTTATAGGTTCATCTTCAACCTTAATCGTCTTTTCTTTAAACTTACTCAAACTCATCTTTCGAACGTTTATTCTTGTAAGATTAGTGATATTTATTAGTTGGTTCCTTCTTTTATTTAAGAAATCTTTTAGGTTTATTAAGGTTTTTAATTGGATTAGTGATCTTTTAGTTCTGGGAGATCTGACAAAATTTTTTCTAAATTTTCTTCTAGTTGGGTATTAGAAAGGGATTCTTTTATTCCAATTGTTTTGAATATAAGGGGAGATATAAAGTATGTAATATTAAAATAAGGATTTATTTCAATTCTATTTTTTTTTAATTCAAAAGTTCCATATCCTGTATTCATTATTAAATTATTTTGATTTATTAAATCATATGAGATAGAATCAGGTTCATAAAAAGAATCCTTTGGTTTATATTCTTTTAATAATCTATATAGCCCTTCAAATTCAGGTAATACATCTAATTTATTCATATTAGTTGGCCAGGACATTCTTATAGTTGGCGATTCGTTATTTTTTTGATAATGAGAATTTACTTGTAGGAAACGAGTAGACTCTATATAAAAGCTATTCTTTCTAACTACTTCTTTTTTTTCTCCTTTACCAAATTCATTTTCTTTTGTTTTTACTATGATTTGTGTATTTGTTGCAGTTTTCATTTTTTTAGTATATTTTAATTCTTTTTAAGAATTATTGTGGTAGAGTTATTTCCCTCTTCTTTTTCCAGCTCTTACAGAAGGCCTATTTTTATTCATTGGAGATTTGCTTCTCAATCCTCTGCTCTTTTTTCCTGCAGATGTTAATCCTCTGAAAACTCTGTTTTTGTTTGAAGGTTTGGTTATCCATTTTGTTTTTTTATTATTTTTAATTTCTGGTCTGCTTGGGTCAATGAGAATAACTTCAAAAAAATAATATTTTCCATCTTTTCCAATATTATAAGAGTTCAAAATTTCAAGATTTTGGAATTTTCTTTGGCATCTTTGTTCTGCGACCCATTGATAGCTCATTTTTACTATTTTTTTGTTTGTCTGTCTTTTTGTTCTTCTGCCTTTATTGGGTTTTTTTCTTTTTCTCCCTCCTCTCGAGATTCTGACTCTTGCCATAACAAAACCTTTTTTAGCTTTATAGCCAAGAGAGTGGGCCCTGTCAAGACGCAGAGGTTTTTCTACTTTAACAATTGCATTTGATTTTCTCCACTCAATCATTCTTTGCCTGAGTATTTTTTTATCTGGCTTTTTCCATGCTTGTCTTAAATGGTAATGTAGTCCTTTTGTCATGTTTTGATTAGAAAGAGTTTGTTTTTAAATGTTTCTTGGTATTTTTCCAAGCCTATTTATTAATGATTTTCTAGCAGTTCTTTCTTGTTGAGTATCAATCTCCCAATAAAAAACTTCTTCTGAGTTTATACCAATATCTATATAGCCTGTCCCTAGTATTTTTGGGATCTTCCTTGGAATATTTTTTATTATAATAGGAAAATCAAGTTTTCTCTTAAATAAAGGAGCAGGATATAATGTTAAACAATGTTGATCTTTTCTGAATTCATAATATGGCACTATATTAAAAGGGTTTTTGTTTTCAAATTTTTTTGGTCTTTTTTGGGGTCTTCTTTCATGACTCCAACCCCCTTCTATTAGATTTTTGTAGAATTTTAATGGATTGATGGGATCAATCATAATATGAGGGACATTTTTATCTTTTGGAATAAATACACTACTTTGATACCAGTCAGAAATTCTTCCTAATAAAAAAGAATTCCAAAATAAAAAATCTTTTGTTTCTTCTATAACAACTCCTCTTATATGAGGTTGATGAAATTCAGAAAAAGGGAATTTAAATTCTTTACAACCTTTTAAACTATGCCACCCATCTCCACCCCCATCTAGATGGGACATTGGTTTAACTGTAATAAAACAAGGAATATCTAAACCAAATAGATTAATATTTCTAAGAAGAATTGGGACTTCATCCTTAGTCCATACTTGATATTCTTTTTCTCCCTCATATGTTATTTCTCCAGTTTCCCAGTTTCTTATTTGAATTTCATAAGAAATTGTTTTTAAATTTTGATTAAAATCTTCTTCGTTATAGACTTTTCTTCCTTCAAAACCTAATTGCCACCATAAAACTTGTTTTTTATTAATAATTCTTTTTTCATTCAGTTTTTGTAAAAGTTTTTTATTAACCATTTTATAACCCCTTTCCCCAGAAAAAATGGTCCTGCTCGGATTTGAACCGAGGACCCCTACCTTATCAGAGTAGTGCTCTAACCAGGCTGAGCTACAGGACCATAGAATTGATTATATATTTTGATTTATAAGTGTTTTTGTTTTGATTTATTTTTAGTAACATTTAAATATCTCTTATGCTTATTTTCTTTATGGAACCTGAAGATATTAAAGGAGGATATGAGCCGAAGCTAGGGTTTATAAATCTAAAGGACCCCCTAAATTTAGAGACCCAAGTACATTACCACCTGAAGCATTAACTGACCCTGATTATGCTATAAAGCAATTACAAAAATATGCTGAAGAGCTTAATCCTGGAATCAAATTTGATGCTGCACTCTGCAGCAGATGTCATCATTGCAGATAATTCTTACTTCACTTGCAATTCAAGAATTAAATTTCCTTTATCTAATTCATAATTTATAATCGGCAGATTTATGTTTAGGGTTTTAGAATAGACTTTGTCTTTTGAAAGAGCTTTTATTTCAATTGAGTTTTCTAATTGGTTGATTAGAACATCATTAATGTCTTGGACGCCCGGAACTGCAAGTTCATAGACTAATCTTCCTGATAATCTTTTCATTGTTGTTTTTGGTTCTTTTCTTGGAAGTTTTGCAAACATGTCTGCTTTTTCTTTAGGCAAGTCTTTTCTTATTTTTTGAATTTGCTGTATTTGTTTTTGAGGAGAAATTTTTTGAGGGAGAATTCTTTTACCATTTACAAAAAATTGAATGTCCATGTTTGGATGATTTGGATTTTGTTTTTGCTGGTTTCCTTCTTGTATGTTTTTCATCATTTTTTCTGTCATTTTCATTGCTGTTTTGAATAATTTATTTATTGGAATATTGTTCATCATTGATCCAAAACTGTCATCAAGATCATCTCTGCCTAGAAATCCATAATCTTTATTATTATATTTATCTTTAGAATTTAAATTATGTCCGCAAAAAGGACAGAATTTATGGCTTTTTTCTATTTTTTCTTTGCATTGAGGACATTTTTTTTTGAATAACATTTTGATTATATTAATTTATTAATGAATTTGGTTTAAATAGTTTTTGGGGGAAGTTTTTATGGTTTTAATGAGAAACCGAAATCTTTTTAAAATAGGAGTTTTAATATATATGATTTTTTATATATGATAGAGAAGAAAGAGAATGGAAAGAGAAGAATTAATTAAAAAATATGGTATTGATGTTCCTAAGCTTGAAAAGGAGCAGTTGAAACTGGCGAAGCAGCTGGAAATAAAGAATAAGATAGATTTTTCTTTGGCTGATAAATTCGGGGCTTTTTTTAATACTTTTATCAGGAATAAGATTCTTTCATGTGTGATTATTTGTAACAAGGACTATGAGATTATTGACAGGGCTTATGCTTTTGAGAAAGTTAATTTTCCGTATTTGGCGGGCTTTAGAGCTTATAGGGAGCTGCCTGCAATGGTGTTGGCTTTTAATAAATTGAATGAAAAGCCGGATGTTGTTTTTGTTCCAGCTATGGGGCTTGCTCATCCAAGATTAAGCTTGACGAGCCATTTTAGTTTGTCTGCTAATGTTCCGAGTATTGGTGTTTCAGATTCAGTTTTTGGCTGTGATGTTAAAGAGAAAGATATTTTAAAAGGTAAGAAGAAGGTTGGAAGAATTTTAGAGACAAAGCCTGGGAGCAGGCCCTTGTATGTTAGTCCTGGAAATTTAATAAGTGTTAAGACAGCTTATGGGCTTTGCAAGAATTTTATTAATCTGCCTCATAAGTTGCCAGAGCCCATGCATTTGGCTCGAAAGTATGCGAGGGAAGTTGAAGGGGAGTTGAAAGGGGAATAAGTTTAAAAACCCAAAATTCATAATAAAACTGCTTTAAGGGGAAAAGAGTTCTGATAAGATAAGATGGTTAATGAAAATACTATGAGTGATCAAGAAATTAGCAAATATTTTGATAAGCAATATAAGTATGTGGATGATAATATAAAACAACTTATAAAGATTTATAGTGATAAATTTGTGATAGTTTATGATAGAAGAGTTGTAGATTCTGATTCTAATGAGATTGAATTAGCAAAAAGGCATCATCTAAGGGGTCAATTTGACTTTACTCTGCCTGCTTTAATAACTAAGATTTCAAAGACACTTGAAGAACATTTAGAGGAAATAAATAGAAGAAAAGAACCTGTTTATTTAGAATCTCCAGAAGAAGAGTGTTTCCGATGATAATGTGTTTTTCTTATGATTAATTCATGATGGCCTTCGAAACTTGGGAGTTTGATTCTCCTTGGGATTAATTCTTTTAGTGCTTTTTTAGAATCAAACTCTTTTGTTTTTCTTATTTCTTTGATAAAAGGAGTCATAATTAAGCCTACAAACATTCTTGCAATAGCTGAGATTAAGAAAATAAATAAAAGTTTGTTCATAAAACTGATTGTTAGTGTTTTTACTAAAATAGCTCCAACTCCTGCACCTAAAAAAATTCCGATGCCGTTTAATACATTGTGATATGAAACTGCCAGGCCTCTTTTTTCAGAGCTGACAGAGTCAAAAATAAAATTTGATGTAGCTAAATTAAATCCTGCAAATGCTATTCCACCTATTAAAGCAGGACCAAGAATCAGGAAGATTGGACGAGGGGAAATTAACCATAGAACAGGATGAAGAGGTATGAGGATAGAAGTTATTTTTATAATCCTGTAATTTCCATATTTATCAGCAAATTTGCCCCATAATCTCATTGTTAGCAGGCTGAATATTAATTGAGAAAGAACAACTGTCATAAAAATAACATAACTGAAATTAAGATTTCTTAGCATATAAACTGCGAAAAATGGACTTGCAATAGACATTGCAAAATACATCAATGCTGTAAAAAATGTGAATCTTCCGAAATTATTTGATTTAGCTTTTTTTATGAATTGCCAGAAAGAAAAATAATATCCTTTTTTGAGTTTTAATTTTGGTTCATAAGATTTTTTAAAATAATAACTACAAGTCAATCTCGCTATCATCGCGATAAAAAATAATATCATAAATCCAAACATGGTGTAATTATTTTTCTTAAAAAAATCTAATAAAAAAGCAGCTAAGATTGTGAATATTAATGTAACTATGCCAATTGTGAAATTTCTTTTTGAAAACCATTTTCCTCTGTAATCTTTATCAACCACATCCCCCATCCATGAGAACCATGCAGGATAGGAAATCCCATTAAGTATTATAAATAAAGCAAAAAAGATTAGGAGTAATAATGGCAAAAAAGATATTAAAATTCCTTTATAAAATAAAAGGGCTATGATGATTAAAGGAATCCATGTTAATGCTTCGAAAAGAGTTGCAATTGTTACTATTTTTTTTCTTGGATATTTTTCAATTAATCTTGAACTTTGCCATTGACTTATCGGCCCTATTAAACCTGCAACAGAACTAATTAAAGCGATTAAGGAATTACTTGCATTGATTGCAATTGCAAAAGGAGTAATATAAGAATTTCTTAGTACAGTTCTGATTGTTGCAAAACTGCCTTCTTTGATACTTAAGTGCCTTGTTTTTCTCTGCAAAGCTCTTCTTCTCCTTTTTTTTAAATCCATCTTTTTATAATTATTATATTTGGATTAATAAAAGTTACTGAAGAGTATTATGCGCCTTCCGAGAATCGAACTCGGGTCTAGACCTTGGGAAGGTCTTATTCTGCCACTATACCAAAGGCGCATATGATTTATAGTATAATAATTATTTTAAAGGTTATTGTTGTGGGGGTTTGATGGTTGAGAGGCAATTGTGGTGGAATTTTGTAGGAATTCCTGCTGAGGAAAAGATAAAATGGTTTTTTGTGATTGTGAATGATAAAAGAGAGATTAGAAAAATATCGAACAGAATTTTTGGAAGGCTCGCAATGATTGAGGAATTGGTTGAAAGAGAAGGAAAAGCAGATGGTATGAATTATAAACTTCTGGTTTTTAATTCTGAAAAAAAATTAGAAAAGGATGATATTTCATCTATTTATAGGGGTTATGTGAAAAGAGAAGAAAGATTATACACTAGAAAAAGGTTGGGAATAGATGGATTAGAAAATTATGTACAAAGAAAGTTAAAAAGAAATAATAAGCCTTAAATATGTTCTTTTTCTTGAATTCTTATGGCAAACAAGAAAAAATTTTATGTGACAACTGCGATTGATTATGTAAATGCTCCTCCACATTGCGGGCATGCATTTGAGAAAATAATAGCTGATGCTTTAGTGAGATGGCATAAGTTAAAAGGGGAAAATGTCTGGTTTTTAACTGGGACAGATGAAAATGCTCAAAAAAATGCTCAAGCTGCAAAAGCTGCAGGAATTCCTGTTCAGAAATTTGTAGATAAAAATTCTAAGATATTTATTGAATTATGCAAGAAATTGAATATAAATTATGATGATTTTATTAAAACAACTGAAAAAAGACATGTAAAAGTTGCTCAAGAGATTTTCAAAAAAGTTTATGATAAAGGCGAGATTTACAAGGGGAAATATGAAGGATATTATTGTAAGGGATGTGAGTCTTTTATTACTGAAAGAGAATTAGTTGATGGGAAATGTCCTGAGCATGATAAAAAACCTGAATTACTGTCTGAAGATGCTTATTTTTTTAAGTTAAGTAAGTATAAAGATAAAATAATCAAGTTTGTTGAGGGTTATATTGTTCCTTCTTCAAGGAAGAAAGAGATTTTGTCAAGATTGAAAGGTGATGAATTAAGGGACTTATGTGTTTCTCGTAGTAATTTAGATTGGGGTATTGATAGTCCTATTGACAAAAAATTTAAGATTTATGTGTGGTTTGATGCTTTGATAAATTATGTATCTGGTGCAAATGGGAACTGGCCTGCTGATGTCCATGTTATTGGGAAAGGAATTAACTGGTTTCATTCTGTTATTTGGCCTGGAATTTTAATGTCTGCTGGTTATGAATTGCCTAAAAAATTATTAGTTCATGGATATTTGAATTTAAAAGGAAAGAAAATAAGTAAGACTTTGGGTAATGTAATTGACCCAATTAAATTAGCAGATAAATATGGAGCAGATGCTGTTAGATATTCTTTGTTAAGAGGTTCTGTATTTGATGATTTTGATTATTCTGAGGAAATTTTGGTTGAGAGGTATAATAATGAACTTGCAAATAAACTTGGGAACTTAGTTAGTAGGGTTTGTAGTTTAGCTGAGAAATATGGTTTAGAGAAATGTGAGAATAAGTTATTGAAGAAATTGAAATTAAGAGAGATAGAAAAATTAATTGATAATTATGAGCTTGATAAAGCTTTGAATTTGATTTTTGAGTTTATTGATGTTTGTAATGAGTATGTTCAGAATAAAAAGCCTTGGGAGAGTAAGGATAAGAAGGTTTTGTATGAATTAAAAGAATCTATTTTGAAAATTGCTGAACTTTTAAGTCCTTTTATTCCTGAATCTGCTGAGAAAATTAAAAAACAATTTAGTGCTAAGAAGATTAAGAAGGGGGAGATATTGTTTAGGAAGATTTAAAAACCTTAAAATTATATAAAATTAAACCTAAAAGGGAAGAAGAGTTCTTGATAATATTGAAAATGGATTATAAAAAAATTGCAAAGTATGCAGGAAAAACTGCTGCGACAATAGTTTGTCCGCCTTTGGGGTTTGCTTTGTGGCCGAAGAAAGCAGAAAAGAGATTAGGAGCCGCAGCTGTAGGACTTGTAGTTTCTGGAATGTTTAATGTTGGAATATTATCATGGCAAAAAAAACAAGTTTATGATAATATAAGTGTGATTGGAAAAACGCCTGTTTCTGTTGTTAATTGGGGGGAAATTTTTAGTTCTCCTATAGCATTTTATTTTGATGCTCCTAATAAAACAAGATTAAAAAAAGTTAAAAAATCTTATTTTGTACAAGGGGATGATGTAGTAACTTTTAATAATGGAAAATATAATTTAAATTTCAGTTCTGAGAGGAAGTTTGGGTCTTTTGCAGGAAAATCTGTTGCACAAGCTCAAGAACAAGTAAAGATGCATGAAAAACAATTTCAAGAAAAGATAACAAAATATGAAAAAATACTTGAAGCTTATTTAAAACAAGGAAGTTTGCTTGATGCAAGGAGAGAAAGAGAAAATTTAGATAAATTAAAACTTCTTAAACAAGAGAAATTAGGAAAATTAGAAGCTAATTTAGAAGCAGTTACTAAAGAATATATTGAAACAAAAACAGTCTTTCAAGAAGCTGTTGATAAGATGAATTCTGAGTTAGAGTGTCTTGCGCAAGGGAAAAATTAAAAAAGAGTAAATTGTTTTTAATAAGATAAATGTGCAATAATATTAATATTGAAAAATTTGGAAGCTTTGCTAACCAAATTTTTCTTTTAAAATCTATAACGCTAAAAATTATTAAGTTTTGAAGATGAGATGATTAAGCGATAAATAGAAACACTTAAATTATCGGATTAATATTATAGATAAAAATAAAATGACAAAAGGAATAGTATCTTTTAAAGACTGGCAAAAATTTGATTTGCGAGTTGGAGAGATTCTTGAAGTTGAAGATATTGAAGGAGCTGATAAGCTTTTTAAGTTGAAAATTGATTTAGGGACAGAGACAAGGGTTTTGGTTGCTGGGTTAAAAGGATATTATACAAAACCTGAATTAGAAGGAAAAAGAGTTATTGTTTTTTGTAATTTAGAGCCTCGAATGATAAGGGGGATTGAGAGCAAGGGAATGGTTTTGGCTGCTGTAAATGGTGATAAAAGTGAAGTGAAGTTGTTGCAGGCAGATGGGGTTGTTGAGTTGGGTGGGAAGGTTAGTTAGGTTTAATCATCAAGTATACCGCAAGGAAGCTTAACAATTTCACAAATCTTATTATAATTAAAATAAGAGTCTAAATAGGACATTATCTGTTGAGGCGAGCGATAAAGATAACTACCAGAGGCTTTAATGCATAAAGAAGAGGTTTTAACCCCTCTATCTTTTTTTAATCTTAAGCTTAGTCTTGCAGGGATAGAACGATATGATTCGTTCTTAGCATTAACAGAAAATTCAAATCCTCTTTTTTTATATTTAATTACTCGAAAACTTCTTTCTGATTCAGGAGCTTCATCTAATGTTTTGATTAATTTATCAGCAAATTCTTTTACTGATCTGTTAGTATTCATCCATCCTTGAAAATATATTGTCTTAAACTCAAAATCTGGTTTTCTTTTAAACATTATAAAAATAAATAATAAATCATTTATAAGGATTTATGTAATAATTAATAGAATTATCCCTTCCCAAACAACCTCTTCCAAAATCCAAGCCTGATTGGAGGTTCTATCTCAACATCTTCTCCGAGAAGTCTTCTTGATGTGGTAAGATAAGTTTTTGCTGCTCTGGATTTTGGATGAGTGTGGATTACTGCGTTTTTCATAGCTTGTGATTTTTTTATTGCAACATCTTCTGGGATAATACCTAAAATAGGGCTTTCTAACATGTCTTTTATATTTGGAAGAGACATTTCTGTTTCTTTTCCCTGGTATCTTGTTATTATGATTCCCTTTATAGGCTTGTTCATTTCTTGTGTGAGCTTAATTGTTTTTAGAGCGTCTGTTATGGCAGCTATTTCTGGGTTAGTTATAATTATGATTTCATCAGAAACTTGTATTATGGATTTAACTTCTTTGCCTAATCCTGCTGCAGAGTCAATTAAAATATGGTCTGTTATTCTTTTTAGTTTTTTTGCAATGTCTGGGAGGGCTTTATAATTTATTTTTCCAATTTCTTTTAATGAGAGAGAGGCAGGGATGATTTTTGTTCCAGATTCATGCTCATAAATAGCTTCTTCTAATTTTGCCTGCCCATTTAAAACATGATTAAGGGTGATAGGGACTATAGGAGCTCCTAAGTGAATGCCTATGTTTGGGGTGGATAGGTTTCCATCTATGATGATAACATTTTCTCCTAAGTGGTTTAAAGAGGTTCCTAAATTAATTGCACTTGTGGTTTTTCCAGTTCCTCCTTTTCCTGAGATTATTGCGTAGATTTTTGACATTTTCTTATTTTATGTTGTTTTTTTACCTTCTATTTTATGGAAAAATTAAGAGCCTTCGGACAACTTAATTTTCCTTTTTTATCTATAAGGTTATAAATTTTTAAGTTATGTGAGTGAGTTCTTTTGTTTTCTCCTTGTCTGCTTAAGCTTCTCTTCTGAGTAAATTAATATTTTATAAGATATTGGTTTTTTATAATATAAGCGAGCGAACAAAGTGAGTGAGCCAATTATATTTTAACTTTTTTTGACAATTACTTGGATGTCAAAAAAAGCTTGGTATAATTTATAAACCTTTCGAGAATTTCAGCATATTCTTTTAATTTGTCTAAATCAACTCTGATTTCTTCTCCTTTGTATATGATTGTTAAGCAAACTCCTTTTCTAAATTCGTTGGCCTTGGTTTTTTTGAGGATATCAATTAATTTAAACATCTCGTATAATTTGATGGCTTCTATGACTTCTTCTTGTTTTTTGAAAATTTTTTTTATAGCGTCTACTTTTATTTTTGGGGCTGTTGGGATTTTTTTAATCTTTTTTTTCTTTTTTGCTTTTCCTAATAGCCCATCAATAGAATAATCAATCATTATTTTCCATCTTTTGAGAAGATTAATCATTACATCGCAGGTTTTTGTGTATTTCAAACTAACATAAAGCAAATGGTCTGCACTTATTTTTTCTTTAATTATTTCTTCTAAATTTTCTGACATGTTTTATTATATTATTTTTTGGAATCTTACAATTTACTTGATATTATTAACTGGAATCTTAATGAATAATACCTTACTCAGATGAGTAGCTTAAGTTCTCTTTTACTCTCTTACGCTTCTCATATCAAGCGTTATATTTTATTTATTATGAGTTTTTTATATAAAAGAGGCGAGCGAACAAAGTGAGCGAGCCTGATATATTCCATTTGTTTGTTTTTAGTGTTATATACCTCATTTTCTGTTAAAATGGCGAAAAAGAGTTTAAAATAAAGGTAGAACTTCTATATAAATGTTGGTTTTGTTTGTAGAAAGGTTTTTAAAAGACAAATTTATTATAAATCTACCTAAAAGGGAAGGAGAGTTCTAATAAGAGAAACATGGTATATAAAAAAACATTAAAAGATTTTATATTATATTGTAAATACAGTTTAAAAGGACAAGTTTTTATAGATATTGGAGCTCCAATAACAATTAAAGGAAATCAGGGTTTAGAACACAAATCTTCTCCAAATAAAGGAGTTCCTTATCGTGTGTTAGACATACTTGATAAGGCAAAATGGAATCCAAATCAACTTAGGACAACGCTAATAATAGAGTATGAAAATCAGACAACTGGGGAAACAAAGATAGAACAGACATATTTGGATGAGAGACTTAATGATGAGTCTAGGTCGCAGGATTGGTAGTTTAATTTGTTTTCACCCTCTTATTAACCTCCATCAGCAATTCTTTAGCTAATAAGAGATATTCTTTGATTTTATGAATGTCAAGAGTTTGTGTGTGCAGGTTATCTGAAAGAATGACCACTTTGTTTTGCTTGACAAACTCCATTGCACTTTGTTTGTGTTTTTTATTTAATTCAAGGATTTCGAGGATTTTTTTGATTTGTTCGTTGGTTAAATTATAGGTTTTAGCGCATTTATCTGTGAAAGTCCTGATGTTTTCTCTGTTATTTGCGTAAAGTTGGATTCTCTTGTATAAATACTCATAATTTAAAATGGCATTTATGCAGTTTATTATTGATTTATGGATTTCATCGAAGATTTTTAAAATAAGCCTTTGTTCGTTTACAAGAGGTAATGTAACATATGTCATGTGGTCTGCTATTTGCAGGCTTCTTACAGCTTGTTTTAAATTTTCCTGGAATTTTTCCATAACAAATAGAAGGAAGATTTGTTAATAAAATTATATGTATTGGAATTATTTTATTCTTTATTCTGGAATCCTTAGAAAATTTTAAGTGTTTAATATTGGTTTATTTAGCGTACTTGAGCATTTCATCTCTCGAACTTATGTTCTTGTAAGATTATTAGTTAATGATATTAACCACTAATGGGAAAGAAGATTTTTAAGATTACAACAAAAGCTATAATTGCGATTATAAATAAGATTATATGGGAGGGTTTTATTTTGAATCTGCTGTTGTATTCTTCACTATAACGCATTAATCCGCCTCCTGAAGAGGGCATGTGTATTCCTTGTTGTGCCATTTTATTTGTCTTATTTAATTTATTTGGAATTTAATTAATATTTTAAGCTATGTTGATGAGTAGCTTGAGTTTCTGTTGTGTGTATCTCTATTCTTTTTAAGATAATGATATTCTTTTATTTTGTTAATTTCTACAATAAGATATTATTTAAAAAGGTTGTTGTTGTAATATTTAAGCGGCTTGTTTAGAAATTTTAACAAATGTATCTATAGAGCTATGGTATTTTCTACATCTCCTAGCTATTTGTTTTTGGCTTAATCCTTCTATTGAATCTCCTATATCATTATGTTTTTCCTTAATATTATAATAATCTATTTTATCGAATTCAGTTAGTGTTTCGTTTGAGTATTTTTCCCAAATTTCTTTAAGTTCTTGTTTATGAAATTCTGCTAACATATTTTATTAATTTATATTTATTTTTTAAGCATTTAGATATACAATCACAAGATTTAAAATATAAGTTTATTTAAAAAGGTTATGGATATATATGATGCACAAAAAGTAGAGCAAAAAATTCGTAGATTTTGGGAAAAGGAGAAAATCTTTAAGTTTGATTTTAAAAGAAAAGGCAGGGTTTTTAGTATAGATACTCCGCCACCATATGTTTCTGGAGCAATGCATATCGGGCATGCTTTTTCATATGCTCAGCAAGATTTTATAGTAAGATTTAGAAGAATGAGTGGAAATGTCTTTTATCCATTTGGGACAGATGATAATGGACTGCCTACTGAAAGATTTGTTGAAAAGATAAATAAAATAAAAAGCAAGAGTATGTCAAGAGCAAAATTCATAGAATTATGTCTGAAAACCATTAAAAAAATGACTCCTGGATTTGTGCAGGATTACAAGGATTTGGGTATTTCTGCTGATTATGATATTTATTATTCTACTATTGATAAAAATGCGCAAAAAGTTTCCCAGAAATCTTTTGTTGATTTATTTAAAAAAAGAGAAATATATAAAAAAGAATTTCCGACTTTGTGGTGTCCAGAATGCCAGACATCTATTGCCCAGGCAGAATTGGAAGATAAAGAAAAAGAGACTACATTGAATTATATTAAAGGAAAGATGGAAGATGGTTCGTTTATTATTTATGCAACGACTCGTCCTGAATTGCATCCAGGATGTATTGGTATTTCTTTGGATCAAAAAGGAGATTATGTTAAAGTGAAAAGAGATGGTGGTGAAACTTGGATTCTGAGCAAGGATGCAGTTAAAGAAATGAAAAAAGAATTTCCTATGGATATTATTGAAAAGTTTAAGGGAAAAGATTTGCTCGGGAAAAAGGTTGAGATTAAATTTTCTGAGCAACCTGTTTATATTTCTCATGATATTTCTGCAAAGACAGGTTATGGAACCGGGGTTGTGTACTATTGCAGTTATGGGGGGTTAGATTGTGTTTTGTGGCTGACTCGCCATTCTGAAGCAAAGATAATTTCTGTTATGAGTGAGTCTGGAATTTATACAAAAGGTCCATGTAAAGGGATGAGATCAGATGCAGCAAGAGAGAAAATTTTAGAGTTGCTGGACAAGGAAGGATATTTAATTAAGAAAGAGAAAATGAAACATTCTGCTAATGTTCATGATAAGTGCGGGACTCCAGTTGAATATATTCAAACAGAGCAGTGGTTTATTAAGATTTTAGATAAAAAGAAAAAATTAATTGAGCAAGGGAAGAAAATTAAGTGGTATCCTGAGTTTATGTTTAAGAGGTATGAGAACTGGGTTAATGGATTAGAATGGAATTGGAGTATTTCAAGAGACAGGCATTTTGGAGTTCCTATTCCTGTTTGGGAGTGCAGGTGTGGGAAGATAATCTTGCCTGAGGAAAATGAATTACCTGTAGACCCTTTGCAAGTTAAGAAAAAATGCTCTAAATGCGGAGAAATTGCAAAAGGAGAAGAAAGAGTTTTAGATACTTGGGCAACTTCTTCTTTAACACCTCAAATTGCTAGTTCTTTAATTAATAATAAAGTTAAGATTCCATATTCTCTTCGTCCGCAAGCTCATGATATAATAAGAACTTGGGCGTTTTACACAATAGTCAAATCTTTGCTTCATGAAAATAAAATTCCTTGGGAAAATATTATGGTTTCTGGTTTTGTTACATTAGGAGGAAAGAAAATGTCAAAAAGCAAGGGGACTGGTGTTCAGCCTCATGAAGTTTTTGAAAAATATGGTGCAGATGCATTAAGGTTTTGGGCATCTGGAAGCAAATTGGGAGAAGATTTAAATTATCAAGAAAAAGATTTAATTGCAGGAAAAAGATTTGCAACTAAATTATGGAATGCTTCTCGGTTTGTTTTTATGAATTTGAAAGATTATGATGGAAAGAAGCCGAAGAAGTTAGAGAAAATTGATGAGTTGTTTTTGGGAAAGTTAAATTTTTTGATTAGGGATTGCACTAAATATTTTGAGAAATATGAATATTCAAAAGCAAGAGCAGAGACAGATAAATTTTTTTGGCATGATTTTTGTGATAATTATCTTGAGATTGTTAAGAAGAGGGTTTATAAGGGAAAAGGGGGCAAGAGAGCTTCTGCACAATATGGCTTATATCAGTCGTTGTTGACTATATTGAAGTTGATTGCTCCGATAATGCCTTTTATTACAGAAGAGATTTATCAGAATTATTTTAGGAAGTTTGAGAGGAAGAAGAGTGTTCATATTTCAAAATGGCCTGAAGCTGGGAAAATTGGAGATTCAAAAGAATTTGATTTGTTTATTAGAATTTTAAGTAAAGTTAGGCAAGCAAAAACAAAGGTTAAAAAGTCAATGAATGCTGAGATTGATTTGAGTATTGATAAAAAAGATTATGCCCGGTTGGATGGGATGATTGAAGATTTGAAAGATGTTGTGAATGCGAAAGAAATGAAAACTGGGAAGTTTGGGGTGGAATTTATATAATGGATAGATTTAAAAATAACAAAATCATAATAAAATTGCCTAAATGGGAAAGAGAGTTCTGAGTGAAAATGCAAAAAGGATTATTAAGAAAAATTGGATATGGAATATTAATAGCTTTGGCCTCAGGTGTATTAAGTGGAAAATTAAGTTACGAAGAAGGTTATAAAAGAGGGGTAGGAAAAGAAAGAAAGGAATATGAAGAAAGAATAATGCACGCAAAGATAAAAGATATAAATTTAGATGGAAAAGGAGATTTAATTCTCCCACATTATGAAGATGATGTGTGGATTCCCAGGTTATTTATCAATGAAGGAGAATTTTTTTGCCCAGTGGAAACATATGTAAAAGTAAATTCAAGGAAGGAATTATATAAGTTGTATGAAGTTGGATATGAAGAAATTAAAAAATAAAAAATAAAATGTTTGAAAATTTTACAGATAGAAGCAAAAAAGTAATGGCTCTTGCTAATCAAGAAGCTCTTAATTTTAATCATGAATATATTGGGACAGAACATGTTTCATCACAATCAAAAGTTCAGGAAATTGAAAAACCTTGGAAAATCCCTAGAAAAGATATGGACCTTATAACATTTTTACAAATTCAGAAATATAAAGTAGTTGAAGGGCCGACAGATTATTTTGATATATCAAAAGTAGAAGATTCTTCTGATATAAAGATTGGGAAACTTAATTTTGATAGGGATGGATATATAAGGGTTATTTATGATTTAAACAATGTGAAACAAATAGGGCATGCTCTTGATTTAAGAGACATTTTTGACAACAATGGGGTTAAATACCAAGAAGAGCCTCCTTCTTCAGAAATTCTAGAAGCATTAAAAAAACCTGTAAAAGATGTAGCTTCTCTTATAGATAGATTAGAAAAAAGAGTTTAGAAACAATTATAAAACTATTTCTATTTGATTTATTATATAAAAAACACCTATAACTTTATAAGAATATAAGTTCGAGAGATGAGGAGCTTAAGCAAACAAAAAAGGCGCAAGCAAACTCATAACATAACTTAATATATTGTAAGATTCCAAAAAAATAAAAACAAAATGCCAATAGAACAAGCAGACAAATTAAGACTTGAGGAATTCCTTGAGGAAATGCGGGAGTATAAAGCTCGGCATACAGAGTTGATTACAGTTTATGTTCCAGCAGGTTTTGATATTAATTTGATTACTAAGCAGTTGGAGAGTGAGAAATCTACTTGTACTAACATTAAGTCGACTACGACTAGGAAAAATGTTCAGGATGCTCTTGAGAGTTTGATAAGGTTGACTAAGGGGATGAAAAAGACGCCTAAAAATGGGGTCGCATTGTTTGCTGGAAATGTTTCTAAGACAGAGGGGCAGGATGATTTTATAACAGAGGCTTTTGAGCCTCCTGAAGGACTGAATGTAAGATTGTATAGATGTGACCAGACTTTTGTTCTTGAACCTTTAGAGGAGATGTTGGAAGTAAAAGAGGTTTATGGGTTGGTTGCTCTTGATAGAAAAGAAGCTGCTATTGGTTTGCTGGTTGGGAAAAAAATTAAGGTTTTGCAAAAATTTGATTCTGGGGTTCCTGGAAAAACGCATAAAGGCGGGCAAAGTGCTCAAAGATTTGTAAGGATAAGGGAAGAAATAGCTAAAAAGTTTTTTAAGAAAATAGCAGATGTGATGAAGAGAGAATTTTTTGATTTAGAAAATTTAAAAGGGATTTTGCTTGGAGGACCTGGACCTGCTAAAGAAGATTTTCTTAAGGAAGGAGATTTAGTAACTGCTTTGCAAGATAAAATTTTAGCTGTTAAAGATATTGGCTATGCTGATGAGCATGGGTTGGAGTTATTAGTTGAAGGGTCAGGAGATATTTTAGCAGAACAGGAAATTATTCATGAAAAAAAAATATTAGAGAAATTTTTTGATATGCTTGGGAAACAAAAAGATAAAACTGCTTACAAGCAAAAAGCAGTTGAGAAAGCTTTGAATTACGGGGCTGTTGATACTTTATTGCTGTCTAAGAAATTGAAAAAAGCAGATATTAAGAAGTTTGAGAAAAAAGCAAGTGAGACTGATGTTAAGGTGGAGTTGATTTCAGTTGATACTGAAGAAGGCCAGCAGTTTTGGAATTTGGGAGGGGTTGGAGGGATTTTGAGGTTTTCTGTTTAGGATAATAATTTTTATAAATGATAGAAATCTATAATTAATATGAAAGAAGATTATAGTGAGGTAGTTAGGAAATATAAGGGTCGTCCTCTTACTTTTGAAGAGGAGAGAGAATTATGTGTTAATTCTATAAAAAGGATAGGGCCTTTTTTGAGAGAATTTGAAAGAGCTCATATAGAAAGTTTATCTGAAGCTATTAGAAAGGGAGTAACTTGTTATGCTGCTTAGTCTACTATCAAAATATTTATAATCTGATTCTTATTAGTTAATTAATGGAAAAAGAGAAATATGTGACATCTGAGACAGTGAAAGAAATGGATGAAGCAGGGGAAAGAGAAGGTTTGAAGAAATTAGAGGCAGCTTTATTTTTGTCTGCAAAGTTTTTGACATTGCAGGAATTAGTTATGTTGACTGATATTAACCCGCTTATGATTAAGGAATTGCTTAATAAGTTGATTGAGAAATATAATAAAGAGGATTCTGCGATTGAGATTGTTGTTAAAGAAAATATGTGGAAAATGGATGTTAGGCAGGAATATGTTCATATGATTAATAAATTAGCAACAGGAAGTGCAGAGTTTAGCAAAACAGAACAAGAGACATTGGCTGTAATTGCATATAAACAGCCTGTTAAACAATCTGTTGTAATTAAGATAAGAGGGAACAAGGCTTACGAGCATGTTAAAAAATTTATCGATGTTGGATTGGTTAGTGCCAAGAAATCTGGGAGAACAAAAGAATTAAAATTAAGTGATGATTTTTTTGAGTATTTCCACTTGCAGAAAAAAGAAGGAAAGATTATTGGTATTGAAGAGAAAGGGGAAAGAGAAGCAATAATGAATGACAATAATTCTTAAATAGATAATTTTTATTCTTAAACAGAAAAGAAGAATGGAATTTATAGAATTTATTATATATGCGTCGATTTATATTGGATTAATTGCCACAAGTTTTTATGTTTTAAGTTTTATTGCTGGAAAAAAAGAGAAGCCATTGTTTTTTAAAGATAATGAATTGCCCAAAGTTTCTGTGATAATCCCTGTTTGGAATGAGGAAAAAACCATTAGAAGGACTTTGAATTCTATTTTAGCTTCTGATTATCCTAAGGGAAAATTAGAAGTTATTGTTGTAAATGATGGGAGCACAGATAATAGTTTAGCAATTGCAAAAAAATTTGAATGCAAAAATGTAAGAGTCTTTTCTAAGAAAAATGGGGGGAAATCTAATGCTCTTAATTTTGGAATTAAGAAGGCTAAAGGAGAAATTATATTCAGTATGGATGCAGATACTATTGTTGAACCATATAGCTTGAAAAGAATGATTAGATATTTTAAAGATGAAAAAGTCGTGATAGTTAGTCCAGCTATTTTAGTCTATAATCCAAAAACTATTTTAGAGAGGATTCAACATATAGAATTTTTATTAGGGCTTTTTTTAAGAAAAACTTTTTCATTTTTAAATGCAATTCATATAACTCCTGGTGCTTTTTCAGCAGTTAGAAAAAGTTTTTTTGATAAATATGGGGGATATGATGAAAAGAACATAACTGAGGATTTAGAATTAACTTTAAGGGCGCAGTATCATGGTTATAAGGTTGAAAATGCTCCTAATGCTCCTGCTTATGCAGTTGCTGAAGGAAAATTTATTAGATTAGTAAAACAGAGAAGAAGATGGTATAGTGGTTTGATGAAAAATTTGTGGGATTATAGGAAAATCATAAGTCCTAAATATGGGGATATGGGATTATTTGTTATACCTATTGCAATAATTAGTATTTTTTTTGCAATTATTGTTACTCTTTATATGTTTTTTAAAGTTCTTTTTGACATAAAGAATGAATTGCTTTTTTTAAGCAGTGCAAATTTTGACTTTGGCAGTGTTTGGGAAATAAATAAATATATTGTAGAAAGGTTTTTCTTTTTATTATTTACAAATCCTGTTTTTGTATTTATATTATTTTTTATGATTATCTTTGCAGGATATTTGTTTTATGCTTCGAAGAAATTAAAAAGAAAATCCAAATGGGTTATTAATCTTCCTTTGTTTATTATGTTTTTTGCAGTTCTTTTTGGATTTTGGTGGCTTGTTTCTATTGTTTATACAATATTTAATAAAAAAGTTTCTTGGAGATAAAATCATATAAATTTATATAAACTTAAGATAATCATTTCAAAAATGGAAAAAAGGCAGATTCAAAGTGGAAGGAGATATATCTTGGCATTTTTGATTGGGACATTTATCTTTCTTAATGGTTTTGTTTTGACATATTCTTTTTCTTATTTAGAATATCAAAGAGTTTCTAGGATTCAAGCGGAAATTTCCTATCAATTATTCCAAAACAAACTTAAATATTATCTTTTTGATGAAGATATTTGTTCTGCAGATTTATTAGTTGAACTTTCTGAAGATCTTGGATTTCAGGGAAGAATTATTGATGATTTGGAGAGAAAACTAGGCAAGAATGATAAAAGGGTTTTATTTAGAAAAAAATTTTATACTTTAATGGAATTAGAACATTTTGAATTTATAAAAAGGATTAATAAAGAATGTGGGGCTGAAATCCCCACTGTTTTGTTTTTTTATTCAAATGATGATTTAGATTTAAAGAAAGGTGAAGAATTAGGAGAATTATTGGGTGTGGTTTATCGGAGAAATCCGGAAATAAAAATATATTCTTTTGATATAAATCTGGATAGCGATTTGATTAAAATGTTAAAAGAGAAATATGAAGTAGAAGAACTTTTGACTGTTGTTATTAATGAAGAAATAAAGGTTGTGCATCCAAAGAATATTAATGAAATTGAACAGTATTTGGAGTGATTTTATAATATACATTTAATCACAAATTTATTTAAAAAAGGGGTTATTATAATATTATTATGGAAAAATGTGGGATGTGTGGGGTTGATGGCGAAAAAGTAAGACTTTTTGATGCTATTTGTGATGGCAGAATGGAATGTATTTGCGAAAGATGTTCTATAATAGAAAATGTTCCAATTATAAAAAAACCAGAAGCATCTCAGTTAAAAGAAGCTGAGAAAGGGTTTGGTGTTTATAAAAGAATGAGGAAGTTATCTGGGATGAAGGATGTTAAAGAAGAAAAGACTTTTTTTATTGAAGATAAGCTGAAGGAGTTGGACAAAAAGCCAGAACTTGAGCTTCCTGAAAAAGATAAATTGAATTTGATTGAATATTATCATTGGGAAATTATGAAGAACAGAAGGAGGAAAGGATTTTCTCAGAAACAGTTGGCAGAAGTTTTGGGAGAATCTGAGGCAGCTATCCAAATGATTGAGAAGGCAAAGCTTCCTGAAAATACTGAGGTTTTAGTGAGGAAATTAGAGCAGTTTTTTCAGATTAAGTTGAGAAGGATTAGTGAGATGGAAAGAATTATGGAAAAGAAAAGACAAGAACAAAAACCTGTTCTTTTGGATGAGCAGGGAGAGAAATTAGATGTTATTCCTGAACCAGAGATTGAAGCTCTTGAATTAGAGTCAATTCCTGGATTAGAGATTGAGGAATTTGGAATAATTAGTGAAGAAGGAGGGAAAATTGATGAGATTCAGGAAGAGTCAGAAGTTGAAGAAGAAAAAGACTTGGAGGGGATGGATATGGAAAAAGGAGAGTTTGATATAAATAAAGCAGATGTTAGTGCTGTTAGGATTGGAGATTTGAAAGAATTGCATAGAAGAAAAATAGAAGCAACCAAGCAAGAAAGAATTGAGGAACAGAAAAAAATTGAAGAAAGACAGAGACTTGTTGAAGCGAGAAAAGAAGAGTTTAGATTGAAGAGAGAAAAAGAGTCAAGAAAGTTGGATGAAGTTTTTGGAGGGGCTGAGTTATTGGAAGAGTCAGAAGAGGATTTTGAAAAAAGAGGGGAGTTTGATGAGGAGTTGGTTTGAGATGAGTGAAAATGAATATGCAAGACGTTTAGTTAAAATAACAAGGGTTATGGTAAATAGTTCAACAGGCATATCTTTATTTAAATGTGAGGTGTCTAAAAAGGAATCAACTCATACATATGATTTTAATCCTAGTAATCCTGAACATTTTGCAAAATTTGTAAAACAGACCCTTAATTATATGAATCCAGATACTGCTAAAAAAATTAAAAAATATTTATTAGAAAACCTTTAAAAACACACTTTTTCTAACTTATTTATGGAAATAAAGATTCTTAAAGATGAAAAAAATGAATTAGAAGTTCAGTTAAATAATCAGACAGTGGCTGAGCTTGTTAGGGTTTATTTAAACAAGGATGATTGTGTTGAATTAGGTGCATGGAAAAGAGAACATTATAGCAAGCCAGTTATTTTGAAGGTTATTAGTAAAGGAAAATCAGCTAAAAAGGCGCTGCATGATGCAATTACTAAAGCTCAGAAAGATTTGAAGAGATATGGTGAAGAATTTAAAAAGGCTAAATGATATTATAGACAAGGATAATATTTGAAAAATTTGGAAGACAAGTCTACAGAAAATTCTAATAGAATTTTCTGTCTATTCAACTCTTACGAGATTGAACATAACCAAATTTTCCTACTTAATCTATAGTGCTAAAATTATCACTTTTGGAAGATGAGGAGATTAAGCTTGAGAGAAAATATAATTAAGCGATAAAGATAAAAATCCATAAACCCCCAGATAATCATTATAGATAAAGGGGATTTTAAGGGGCAAAGCCCCTTAAGTAAATAAAATAATAAAATGGCAGTAAAAAAATTTAGCGAGAGAAAAGAAGCGTGGTTTAGGATTATTGTTCTTATAGTTAGCGGGGTAATTTTAGGAATTTGGAAAGCACTGACACAAATATTGGCTATTGTTAATTGGTTTATAACTGTTTTTTCTGGGAAAAGAAATAAGGAATTGGCAGATTTTTGCGAGTATTGGAATACTGAGATTTATAAATTTATAAGATATATAACTTTTGTTTCAAATAAAAGGCCTTTTCCATTTAGCAATATGGAAAGGATGAGTAAGTTTGAGAAATAAGAAATTATTATTAATTCTGGAATACAATAATGCTTATAATATAATTCTATTTTATTAATAATATAAAAATATTACGCTTGAAAGATGAGAAGCTTAAAGGATCATAATACTAAAGCTTCTAAGAGCAGAGCTTATTAATTTGTAAGATATAGATAAAAAATAATATAAAAAAATAAAAAATGGAAGAAAAAAATAAGACCATGAATAAAATCATGACAGGAAGCCATGACTTGAATAAATGGCTGAATGGAGGTTATGAGAAAGATGTGATAACTTTGTTTTATGGACCTTATGCAAGCGGGAAAAGTAATTTTGTTATGCTGGCTGCGTGCCATCAGGCAAAAAAAGGAAAGAAAATTATTTATATTGATACAGAAGCAGGGTTTTCTGTTGATAGGATTAATCAGATTACAGGGAATCTGCCGGAGTTTGTGCTGAAAAATATTGTGATTTTAAAGCCGATAAATTTTCAAGAGCAGAAAAACGCTTTTTTGAAATTAGTTAAAGAGCTGAAGGAGAGCAAGAATATTGGCTTGATTGTTGTTGATAGTATGACTATGTTGTATAGACTTGAGTTAGCAGAGGCGCGTAAAAAAAGTGTGGAGGAGGTTCAGAAAGTTAATTCTGATTTAGCTAAACAAATGAGAGCTCTTTTTGAAATTGCCCGGAAGCGCGGGATTCCTGTTTTAATTACAAGCCAGGTTTATGCTGAGTTTTTGAGTGATGAGGATTGGCTTGCTGGGAAAGAAGCAGGTGTTAATGTTGTTGGGGGAGATTTACTGAAATATTGGAGCAAGTGCATAATTGAATTGCAGAATAAAGGCGGAAAAAAGAAAGCGATTATTCGGAAGCATCGCTCGCTTCCTGAAAAAGAATTGAATTTTGAGATTGTTGATGAGGGGGTTAGGAAGAGGGGGTGGTTGTGATATATTTTGTATTATAGATTTATTTTTAAAGAGCTTTTATGTTTTATTTTTATGTATCTAGATTCACATGTTCATTGTAGAGATGGAAATCAAGCTTATAAGGAAACTATAAAACATGCTTTAAGTGTTGCAGAAAAAGCAGGAGTAGATGCTATTTTTGATATGCCTAATACAGATCCTCCAATAACCACAAGATTACAGGTAGAGAAAAGGTTAAGTATTGCAGACTCTTGTAATTCAAATGTTTTTTATGGATTATATGTTGGTTTAACTTCAAATGAAAATCAAGTTAGAGAAGCTGTTAGAGTTCATAATGATTTATTTCCAAGAGTTGTTGGATTAAAATTATTTGCTGGAAGATCTGTTGGGGATTTAGCGGTTATTAATGAAGAAGCTCAAGATAAGGTTTATCATGCTCTTAATAATTATAAAGGAGTTTTAGTTGTTCATTGTGAAAAAGAGTCTTTACTTAAACCTGATTTATGGAATCCTGAAGATCCGAGAACTCATTCTTTTGCAAGACCTTATGAAGCAGGGTTAGAATCAATTAAAGATCAAGTTGGATTTGCTTGGGGGAATGAATTTAAGGGAAACTTACATATTGCTCATATACCAGACCCTGAATCTGTTGAATATGTTGATAGTATAAGGAGAAATCTTGGAAGTAATCAAATTTCTAGATTAAAGATTTCATGCGGAGCAACCCCTCATCATTTATTTTTAAATTATGAGGTGATGAAAGACTTATTATGGAAAGTCAATCCTCCATTGAGAAGTGAAGAAGAGCAAAAAGGACTTTTAAGATGTTTAAAAGAAGGAAAAATTAATTGGATTGAAACAGATCATGCAC
>JAUUWR010000106.1 GCA_030588935.1 bacterium
TATTTGGTATTTATTATTTAATGATTTTGATATTTCATTAAGCTGTTGAAAGAGGTATTTGAGTATATGTGCTGATGTGTTGCAGATTTGTCCTGGTTTGCCTCCAAGTTTTGCATCCCGCCAGTTTCCAGGAGCATGCAAAGAAAGACTTGGTTGATTTTTTTTTGATTTGTGTGTTGATGCAAATATAATAAAGTCTATGTTTCTAAATTCAGGAAGTTTATCTATGTTGTCTGAATAAATAGGATGTTTTTTTAATTGTATAATTGGTATTTGAGGTGTAAAACTTATTTTTTTTAATTGCTGAACTATGTTGTTTCCTGCTGGGTCTTGTTTTCCATATGCGATTGCGAATCTCATTTTATATATTAGCTTATTTTATTTTTAACTGGAATTTTATGAATATTTAAGTTATTCAGAGGAGTTGTTCTCGCTTAAGCCACTCATCTTCTTCGCGTAATATTTCATATATTATTAATTAAATAATTAGTAATACTTAAAAACAATCTTTGCTTAAATATATTATGCTAACCAACTTATTTTACCTTTTGTTGATGCTGGCAGGATTTCCAGCCGGGCTTTTGCTTGCTAAGTTATGCAAAGATGAAATTAAAAAATGGAGAAAAAGGTTGTTTATTATGTCTGGGGCTTCATTATTGTTGATTGTTGTGGTTTCTTTTTTGAATTTTGAATATAAACTTCCTGTTATAATTAGCCTGTTTTTCATAATAATTACTTGTTTGACTGTTGTTTGGAAGAGTTATTGATTATTTATTTTATACTATAATAATCTTTATAAATTGCTGAATTATGTTTTTACTTATGGGAAACCCTCTTCCTGAAGTATTTAGAGAAGAAATTTATGAAACAAATGAAACCTTTAAGGTAGAGTATGGGATAACAATGACAACTACTTCTAATATTGGAACTCCTAAAAATTATGCTACTATTAAAGAGCTTGTAGGGCATATAAAAAGTCTATTTAGTTCTCCAAGTGCTAAAAGATTTAGAAATATGAATGGATGTGAAATTACTACCTTAAGGCAAATTTCTACCCCTGGCTCTAAAGATGTTGTATGCAGATTGAAAAAAGGTTTGCTTGAGCATGAAGTAACAAAATTAGCTTGTCTTTTAACAGAATAAACATTTAAAAACAAGTTTTTTCTTTAATTTTATATTATTTTATTCTGGAATCTTAGATTATATAATGGGGTGGGGGTTTATTTAGCGCTTATAGACTCCTTTCTTCCGACTCAATCTTCTCATCTCTCGAGTGTTATATTGTAGAGTTACTAGAATTATAAAATAAAAAATAAATTACTTTTTACATTCACATTCATCAACAGGTTTTCCGCATCCTGAACAGGTTTTTTTGTCTTCGCATCCGCATGTATCACACATTTTCTTAATTAACCTCATATTTTGAGTTTTTATTTTATTATTTTTACTTAACTCAAAACACTCGCCCTCCTTGTAATATTATTACATTATACTAGTTTAAAAGAGTTTTTATTCTAATATCTATTAATTTTCAATATAATTAATGGGTAGCTTAATCGTTCTCATCTTTAGAGCGTAATATTCTTGTAAGATATTGGTTTTCAATAGTTTTAAAATCTAAAATTTTTTGAGTTCTATAGGGATACCTTACTATTCCGATAGGTTTTTAAATTAAATAGTAATAATAAATAAAATGTCAACAGAATTTCATGTAGATTTAAATGATTTTAATGTATGGGATAGAGAATCTTTACCGTCTGAATTAGTTGCAACTGCAAGTGATGGTAGGTTGCAGATTGGTACTTGTCGTGGTAATGCAGATAGGAAAAGAACATTGGCAATCTTGATGCAGGAAAGATATGGCGAGTGGCCAGTCGGCACTTTTTCTAATCGTATATTTACTTCGGCTGAAGAATTATGCTCATCATGTAAACCTTACTTTTCAAAATGGTCAAGGAATTCGCCAATAGAATTTTTTGATACAAAATTGCGTTTTTGTTGGTATATCCCTATGGAACTTCAAGAATCTCCTAAAGAGACAAAAAGTTCAGAAGATTATCAGAGAGCTATGTTTGACTTCTGGAATTCCATTCTAGAAGACACGACCCCAATTCATCACAGCTCTACTTATCCAATAGACACTTGGAAAGATTTAGGAGAAGCGATTTTTGGTGATAATAGATATATGGAGCCGAGCATATTTATTCAAGGGACCATCAAGCTACTTTAATGAAAATTAATTTTCTGTAGACTTGTCTTCCTGAATTTCATAAAAGATAATTTTAGTTAATTTTAAAAGCCTATTTTTTCTCATAAAATCATGCTATTCATAATAGGATTAGGATTAAATGAACGGGGAATAAGCAAACAAGGCTTGTTGGCTTTGGAAAAATGCCACAAGGTTTACTTAGAGTCATATACAGTTGATTTTCCTTATGAACTTGAGGATTTGAAATTAGGGAAAAAGAAAATTGTTAAATTAGGAAGAAGTGAGGTTGAAAGTGATAAACTAATAAGAGAAGCAAGAGGAAGGAATGTTGCTTTGCTTGTTTATGGTTCGCCTTTGTTTGCAACAACTCATATTTCATTGGTTTTAGATGCTGAGAAGCAGAAAGTCAGAACTAAAGTAATTTATTCTGCGAGTGTTTTTGATGCTGTTGCAGAAACTGGCTTGCAGTTATACAAGTTCGGGAAAATATTAAGTATGCCAAAAAATCAAGAATCTGATTTTTTTCAATATGCAAAAGAAAATCAAAGCATCAAGGCCCATTCACTTATTTTAGTTGATATTGGGATGGATTTTCAATCTGCTTTAGAAAGATTAAAAAAAGCTACTAGAAAAGCAGATATAAAATTAGATAAGATAATTGTTTGTTCTAAAATAGGAACAGGAAATTCTAAGATTGTTTATGGCTCTGTTGATGAGTTAAGAAAGAAGGAGATTGATGCTCCTTTTTGTTTTATTATTCCTGGTGAGCTTCATTTTTTGGAGAAGGAAGGGGT
>JAUUWR010000053.1 GCA_030588935.1 bacterium
ATTACTGGATTTTCTATTTCTGGTTCTGAAGAAGACAAGGAAAGTGATTTTGGAATGTGTTTAAAAGAAAAAGAGATTTTTTTGTATTTAAAGGGTACCCAAAATATAAAACAGATTCAGTTATATGATTATTTGGATTATATTAGAATAATCAATTGCCAAAACAAAGAAAGAGCTTGCTTAGATAAAGGAATTGATTCTTTTCCAACCTGGGTCATAAATGGCAATCAAATTGGTAAAGATATTAGCTTGGAAGAATTGTCCATGGTTTCGGTGTGTAAATTATAATATTGATAATTTACAAAGATATAAGTCCAGGAGATGAAGAGATTAAGTTAACGAATAAATATTATAGATAAATAAAATAATAAATTACCTGAAAAATTGGGAAGACAAAGTCTAACCCAATTTTTCCATTCAATCTATAATGTCAAAATTATTCACTCTTGACATAAGATAAGAGTAAGCTACTCATCAACCAAGATTAATATTTTATAAAAATTCCAGAAAATAGAATAAGTAAAAATAATAAAATGGTATCTATTGACAAAGCAAAATGTATTGGGTGCGGGGCTTGTGCTTCTGCCTGTCCAAAAGGATTTGAAATGAAAGGTGATAAGGCGAGTGTTAAAGATGGAAAGGCTGGTTGCGTTAAAGAAGCTATAGAAAGCTGTCCTGTTGATGCGATAAAGGGGTGAAAAAGAAAAATTTATAAACTATTAATAATTATTATTTAAGAGGTGTTCGCATCTCAGAGCGAATTCTGAGTAGATTAAGATGGGAGAGAATTTGTATTTAGTAGGAATCAGATATGATAAAAAATGCAAGAGGATTGTAGATGATGATCCTTATGGTTTCGGCAATTTAGATGTCTTTAGTCATAATATAGTAGGGATTGCTAAAAAACATGACAGCCGTGTTACTCTGCAAAAAGAAAAACCTAAATTTATGTATGGAACTCATATTATTTTAAAATTCAATAACAAAACAGCTACAACAAGGTTTTTAGAAGATGTTGTGGATATAGATTATATTAGATCTATTAGAATAAGTAACATAAATGAATAAATTTTTCTCATCCCAAAATTTTAAAACCTATTTCCTCTTCTTAAAAACTTTTTTATGATATTTTTTAAAATAAGAAGTTCCTGTTTTTGCTGCAATGAAAAACAAAGAGCTAATTGTTCCTAAGATTAAATCCATCATAGTGTCATCATTTTCTCCGAGAACAAGGTCGTATTTTTCCAAGCCAGCAATATCTCTTATATAAACTCCTTGCGTCTTTAAGTCCCAAAATACGTCAAACAAATATTCTCCGATTTCTAAGATAGTAAGCAGGAAAACCATAGAAGTTAAAGTTATGAGCAATTTCCATTTAAATTCTATTTTTGATTTATTAACTATAAAAAAGACTATTATGCTCCCGATTATTGGCATTATTAAATGCAAGATTTTGTCATAAAGTTCAAAATAATAATATAAAGGCGATAATAGTATTCCAAAAATTAATATTGTTAAAATATACATATAATGCCTGAAATTAAAGTGTATTTGAAAAGCATGGTCAAAAAAGTAGAAGATGAGGAGCCCGAAAATAACAGAGACAGCTCTTATCATAAAAGAATAATTTTTGAAGATGTAAAGCAGAATGAGTAACAACAGAGAAATTCCTATTATCAGCCTCCTTTTGTTTCTGTATTGCATGATTTATAGATGTTTTTGGGATATAAAAAAGTTGTTATATCAGTATCTTATAAATATAATAAACCTTGAAGATGAGTTGCTTAAACTTCTACTTCGAGCCATCATAAATTTATATATTAGTGATAAAAAATAAAATAAATCAAATCCACAAACTTTATAAACACATATGAATTATTTTTCATATGACTAAGAACACATATCACATTTTTTTTAGCAAACTTTCAAATAAACTTAGGATAAATATTATTTCCAGCTTAAAAGAAAAACCAAAATCTGTTGGTGAACTTTCTAAAGAACTTAAAATTGAACAAAGTAAATTAAGTCATGCTCTTAAGGAATTAAAAGATTGTAATATAGTTAAAGCTGAGCAAAAAGGCAAGCAGAGGATATATAGTTTAAGCAAAACAATAATCCCTATTTTGAGGTTGATTGATTGTCATAGTAAAAATTGTAAGAAATGTTGGGGGTGTGGGGGATGAAAATTGAATTAATAAATATCAATAATATACAATATACTAATAATCTTACAAGAATATAAGTTTGAGAGATGAGAAAATTAAGAAGGAAAATGAGGGCTTAAGCAGATAGGTGGAACAAACGAACTCATCTGAATAACTTAATATTTTGTAAGATTCAAGTTAATAATATAATAAAATGGTTAAACAAATTTATTTAATACACGGTTGGGGAGGAAGTAATTCTAGCGAAGGCTGGTTTGGATGGTTAAAAAAAGAATTAAAGAAGAGAGATATAGAAATAACTGTGTTTAATATGCCTAATACAGATTATCCTAAAATTAATGAGTGGGTTGATTTTTTAAAGGAAAATATAAAAGAAGGAGATTTAAATGAAGAAACTTATTTTATTGGACATAGTATTGGTTGTCAAACAATTCTAAGATACTTAGAAAAACTTCCTGAAGATAAAAAAATTGGAGGGTGCATTTTTATTGCTGGATTTTTTAATCTGCTAGAATCAGCTTATGCAAATAAAGAAGAAAGACAAATTGCTAAGCCATGGATTAAAACTCTAATAAATTTAGAGAAAGTTAAAAAACATACTCAGAATTTTTTAGCCATATTTTCAGATAATGATGATTGTGTTCCATTATCTGATTCTAAAATCTTCAAAGAAAAGTTAAACGCTAAAATAATCATCAAAAATAATGAAGGACATTTTAATGAAACTCAGGAAATTAAAGAGATAATGGAGTTTGTAAAATGAAACAAATCTATCTCGACAACGCAGCCACAACCCAGGTTGATAAGAAAGTTATAGAGGTTATGCAGCCATATTTTTCAGAAAAATATGGGAATGCAAGTTCTCAGCATTTGAAAGGGCAGGAAGCAAAAAGGGCTTTGGAAGAAAGCAGGAGTGTGATTGCCCGCTCTATTGGCGCGCGGAGTGATGAAATCATTTTTACTTCTGGAGGGACAGAGTCAAATAATCTTGCTTTGAAAGGATTGTTTTTTGCAAATAAGGGAACTGGGAAAAATCATATTATAACAACAAAAATTGAACATGATTGTGTTATGAATGCTTGTAAGTGGTTAGAAGAGCAAGGGGCAAGAGTAACTTATTTGAATGTTGATGAACAAGGGTTTGTTGATCCAGAAGACATTAGAAAAGCAATAACCCCTGAAACCTTAGTTGTTTCAATCATACATGGGAATAATGAGATTGGAACTATCCAGCCAATTGGAGAAATTGGGAGGATTTGTCGTGAAAAACAAGTTTATTTTCATATTGATGCCTGCCAAAGTTATACTAAAGCCAGAATCAATGTTAAAAAACAAAATTTAGATTTTGTAACTTTAAATGCTCATAAGATTCATGGGCCAAAGGGAGTTGGGGCTTTGTATATTCGTGATGGGGTGAAGATAGAGCCTTTAGCTCATGGAGGAAGGCATGAAAAGAATTTAAGAAGCGGGACAGAAAATATCCCTGGGATTATTGGGTTTGCAAAAGCTGTTAAAACTTCCAGAAATTCTGATATTAAAAAAATGGAGAAATTAAGGGATAAATTAATTAATGGAATTTTAAAAATCCAAAATACAAACCTTAATGGACCAAAAGACGAAAATAGATTGTGCAATAATATTAATGTTTGCTTTAATAATATTGAAGGTGAGGCGATTGGGGGTTATTTAGATGCTTATGGGATTTCAAGTTCAACTGGGAGCGCCTGCTCTTCTCATACTTTAGAGTCAAGCCATGTGCTTAAAGCAATTGGATTGTCTGACTTGCAGGCAAACACATCTTTAAGATTAAGTTTAAGCAAATTTAATAAAGAAGAAGAAATAGATTATGTTTTGGAAGTTTTGAATAAAGTTGTTGGTAAATTGAGGAGGATGTCGCCTGTAAAATGATTAATGTGAAACTTTCACAAATTTATAATAATAAACCATATTATGAAATAAGAAAAGGAAGAAAGTGTTATAGTGCTTTTGGTGCTGATCAAGCAATAAAAGTTATCAGAGATATAAGAAGAAAAAAGGAGAAAATTGAAATAAGAGATATAAATCAAATTTTAGAGGGGCATGATAAATTACTTGAATTATTAAAATGAAAAAACAAAAGATAAATAAGAAAATGAGTTTTGCAGAGATAATACAAAAGTATCCAGAAGCAGCTGAAATTTTATTAGAGAAAGGCATGCATTGTATTGGGTGCCCGATGGCTATGCAGGAAAGTTTGGAAGATGGGGCAAAGGCTCATGGGTTAAATGCTGATGAGATTGTTAAGGAGTTGAATGAAAAATTGGGGAAGAAATAAAGCCCTCTAGAAAATTTAGAAAGCTTTGCTAACCTAAATTTTTTATTTAATTGGTAATGTTATAAATTATTACTTTCGAGAGATGAGTTGAGTAAGCTTTGATAATAAGATATTAAGCTCAAAAGATGATAACCTAAAATAATCGGATTAAGTATTCCAGAATTGGGGTTGTTAAGGGGTGTCCCCTTAAGTAAATAATATTAAAAGGAGAAAAAATGAAAAACAAATTTGAACAATATAATAAGCAAGTTATGAAACATTTTCTTAAACCTAAACATGCTGGAAAGATTAAAAATCCTGATGCTGTCGGAAGAATAAATAATGATATGTGCGGGGATTTAATGGAAATTTATTTGAAGATTGAAGGGGGAAAAATAAAAGACATAAAGTTTCAGACAATGGGTTGTGCTGCTGCAATTGCTTCTTCTGATGTTTTGTGCGAATTGGTTCTGGGTAAGAGTTTGGAGGAGGCAAAGGAAATTGATAATAAAAAAATTATAAGGGAATTGGGTGGCCTTCCTTTAATAAAATTGCATTGTTCTGTTTTAGGTGAGAGGACTTTGAGAAAGGCGATTGAAGATTATGAAAGCAAGGAAAAATAATAATATTAATAAATATCAGTATCTTACAAGAATATAAGTTTGGAAGATGAGAAGCTTAAGCAAACTCATTTGTATAGCTTAATAAATTGTAGAGATATAAGTTAAAATATAATATAATTTTTATTTCTTCTTTTTGGGTTTTTCTTTTGTTTTTCCTTTGCCCATTTTAGAAAATACAAAAATATAAAGAATTTCCAAAATTCCAACAGTGTTGAGAATTAGTAAAACTATAAACCAAATAATACTCTTTTTTTGAGCTGATTTCCATAATGCTAATCCTTTCCAGACCAAGGCCCAAATTGAAATTACAATTAAGATGAACATTGCTACTCCAACTGAGACTCCTAATAAATTTCCAATTATTTCATAAGTATTTAATCCTTCTAATCCAGCTAAAGTTTCTACATCTACCATCTTTTTTGTTATATTATAAAATGTTTTTAGTTTTTAAATGTTTTTATATATCACAATCTTATTTTTAAAGTCTTATTTTAAAATATTATAATGGAAATGATATCTTTTGAAAATTATTTTAAAGAATACAAAGAATTTTACGAAGGAGTTTTTGAATTAGCAAAAATGCAAAATAAAATTTCTGGTAGAGAAATAACTTTTGAAGAACTAAAAAAATATAATAAATTAGAAAAAGAACTCCTTTCTCAATGTCCTGAAGGTACTGATATTCAAGACTTAATTGGCTTGGTTGTTGTTGGAGAATCAAAAAGAGAAGGAGGATTTGAAAAATTGTAAAAGTGAACATCTATATCTTGTATGCCACCTTATCACAGAAATATTTAAATACCAAATAGTTTTGTTACCTTGATTGCCTACAATTTGTTGTGGTTTGAAAAATGGGGTATACAAGATGTTGTATTTATTTGATAAAATATTATAAAACTAATAATAAATAAAATATTTATGGAGCGAGGTAGAAGATTAAGTTTTGCTTTGAACAGCTTAATTTCCTGATTCGACCCATAAACTATTCATTAAGATATTGAGATAAAAAATTCCAAGATATAGAATAAGTTATATATAATAAATCCAAATAAAGCTTAAAAATAAAAAGAGGTTTAAAATGAAATGTAAGTTTTGCGGAAACAATACAAAAGTAACTGATAAAAGAGAGTCGCATGAGGGAACTCGTAGAAGAAGAGAGTGCTTGAAATGCAAAAAAAGATTTACAACTTATGAAAAAGTTTTTGAAAAAGATATTATGGTGGTAAAAAAAGATGGTCGGCGTGAGCATTTTTTAGATGAGAAATTAAGATTGGGCTTGATTAAAGCTTGCCAGAAACGCCCAGTATCTATGGAAAAAATAGATAAGACTGTTGAGGAAATAAAAGAAAAAGCAAGAAAAAAAGGCAAGGAAGTAAAAAGTGATATGATTGGAAAAATGGTGATGAACAAGTTAAAAAAGTTGGATAAAGTTGCTTATATTAGGTTTGCGAGTGTTTATTTAGATTTTCATGATGTTAAAGATTTTAAAAAGGAGATGAGGGGGTTGTAGATGGGTGAAAATTCGAAATTAACTATTAAGAGACATTTTACAGAAAAAGGGAAAAAACCTGAGGATTATTTCACATGGGAACAAAGTAATGTTGAAATAAAAGATAGTTCTGGAAATTTTATTTATGATGGAAAAAACCTTTATTTTCCAAATACCTGGAGCCAACTCGCAAAAAAGGTTGTTTCAAGTAAATATTTTTATAAAGGAGATGGACCAGATTATCTTGAAAAAGATTTGAGACAATTAGTTCCTAGGGTAATAAATAATTTTGCAAAAGAAGGAGTTAAACAAGGATATTTTTCAGAACCAGATTCTTTAAGATTCCAAGATGAATTAACTTATTCTGTGATGAATCAAAGTTTTTCATGGAATTCTCCTGTTTGGTTTAATGAAGGTTTATTTAATTCATATGGGATAAAAGATAAAAGAGAAAAAAATTCTTCTCATTGGGCAATTGTTGGTAACGAATTTACTAATGATATAGATGTTTATGAAAGGCCCCAATTAGCTGCTTGTTTTATAATGTCAATTAAGGATAACATGAATAAGATTATGGG
>JAUUWR010000025.1 GCA_030588935.1 bacterium
CTCCTTTTGTATTTGCTCATCTCTACCTAATAAAATAACACACCTAATAATAGAAAACCAACAAAACCTAATAATAACATGCCCATAAAAGCTGATGGTATTTGAATGTCATTACTGGCTAAGGAAATAATCTGATTCATTCCTCTAATAATTCCTATGGTTAAACCTGCCAAGACTAAAGAGGTACAACCAAGAGTCATAGTAATAGGTTTAAGGACCTGTATGTTATGCTTTGTCATTTGTTAATAGTTATTGCAGACTAATTTAATTGTATCTTTATTAGCTTCGAAGTGCCAGACATGGCCAGTCTTTTCTGCTAACTCTTTACACTTATTTATAGCCTGTGTTATAGTTAATTCTTTCATAAAGAAATTAGTGCCTCATTGTTTTTAAACCTTTCGCCTAATAGTAATTAGGCGAAAATAAGCTAAAAGTCAGGCAAAAGATTGTTTATTTCGGACTGAACCTTACTATTGAAAAAGTTTAGATGCTTTGGTAATCCAATTCTCACACACCCCTATTATTCATCCCTTAATAGCTCACTATTTTGTGTACTTGTCTCCTTACCTCTTCACTAGCACTTTTGTTCCTCGATTCACAAAGCAAATCCTTAACAGTCTTATGAACTCCATTATCCTTAAGTCTTCGGCCAAGTAATTCATAAGTAGCACTATCTTTCTTCCCTTCAACTAAAGATGCTTGTGCTATACCTTCACGAGTTAATTTACCTTCAAGTAATAGATTATACAATTTCTGTATAAAAGGAAGTTCCTTATTATTTTCTCCTTCTGTTAAAAATGCTGTTTTTCTTTTCTCTTTCTTAATCTCTTTGTATAATTTCTTCTGTTTCTCTGTAGCATCACTAAAGAACAAATAACCTCTAAATGTGCTTAATCTATGATATGGCGGTTTAAAGTCAGGATTTTTCTGCATTTTTTTAGACCAAGAATCTTCTATCTTAGCATTATATTTAGCATCCCATTTATCAGGACTATAAAGTCTACCTTGCAAGGGCATGTGAATAACAGCAATACCCCTTTCTATTATATGCAGATGAATAAAATATAAATCCCTTAAATCTTTATCAAGGCTAAAAAAATTAGGAATAGCACTAGCATAAATATTATAATTATCTCTGTAAGCTGTAATAATTTTAATTAATTCTTGCTGACCTTTTTCCATGAAATTTCTTTTATAACCTGAATTGATAGCTTCATCATCCCAACATAAACCAAATTGCTGATTTTTTAATAAGTTAATAACATCATCCCTATTATAAACCTGGACTTTCCATGGCCTAAATCCTTTAAATCTATAAAATAATTTATTAATTACTGTAGACTTACCATTTCCTCTTTCTCCAGAAACGGCCATATTAGAATCAAATTCATTAGCTTGTCTAGAATTAATAACATCTACAAGCTCTTTAAGAGTCCAAACAATAGCTTTCATTTTAACCTCTTGTTTTAGCACCCTCTATTATTTGTTTTTTATAAGCCTGGGGATTAAATTCAAGCTTATCTGTAAAAATTAAATGGTTTTTATTTAAGGGTTCATTTAATTTAGATTTAATTTTTATAACTATATCCAATGCTTTATTATATTTGTCTTTTTCCAAAACCAATTTTTGTTTTCTTTGTTTTTTGATTGTTTTAGAAAGAAATGGTATAATTTTTTTAATGGTTTGCAATTCTTTTTCCAAGTTTTCTAATTCTGTTCGAGTACCACCAACTTTCATAGCAAACTTAGAATTTCCACATAGTTTAAGCAATTCATTAACCAGTCTTTCAAATCCAATAAGTTTTAATGTATCTAAAGGAACACCAAAATTTTCTAATTCTTCTATTAAAGTATCATAACCAAATCTGGCTATATTTTCGTAATGGTCGCAATAATCTAATGGTTTCATAATTTTGATTCTTGCAAACTCACTAGCAACATTCCAGTTACCGAGTTCTGAAACATTGTATTTATCCTCTTTTGAAAAATCCATAGTGTAGCGTAGCGTTTTAACTTTATAAATTGTGTTTTTGTTAACAAAAAGGAAAATTTAAATATAAGAAGATTATCTATTTTTGCCTTAGAGGTTTACTCTACAGGCTACACGCATCTGTCATAGTGTTAAAAACCATAAAATACAATGATGATAGTTGGTAGCAATGAATAACCTTGGGTAAGTTAAGAGAGAACACTAAAATCATGGTGGAACTTAATGAAGATGCTATATGAGTCGCTAGGTTCTATACGAATTCGGATTATGCTAACTTGAATTGTAATAGGAACTCTGATAATTCGAACTCTAACCTCGAAATAACCTGCTAATCTCTAAGGCATGATGATGAAAACATACAATAAATTATATGAAAAACTTTATTCAGAAGAGAATTTAATATCAGCATTCAAAAAAGCCAGAAAAGGAAAATCAAAAAGAGATTATATTATCAATTTTGAATCCAATCTAAATAAAAATCTGAAATTATTACAAAGAGAACTTAAATTAAAAACATATAAACCACAGAATCTAAAAAAATTTATTATTAGAGACCCAAAGACAAGAACAATTCACGCATCATTATTCAGAGATAGAATAATTCATCATGCAATAATAAATCTTATCCAACCAATATATGAAAAAATATTTATTTACGATTCTTTTGCAAGTAGAAAATTTAAAGGAACACATCTTGCAGTAGAAAGATTTAAATATTTTATTAACAAAGTGTCTTCAAATGGAAAAAAGATTAAGAAACCATTTAGTAATAATTCAATCACAGGTTATGTATTCAAGGCAGATATTAAACATTATTTTGATACTATTGACCATAAAATTCTGATACATATTTTGAGAAAGAAAATCAAGGATGAAGATTTTATAGGATTAATCCAAATTGTGTTAGATAATTTTGAGACATCAGAAAAAGGATTGCCTCTTGGAAATTATACTTCACAATTTTTTGCTAATGTTTATTTGAATAATTTAGATTATTTCATAAAGCACAGACTTCATGCAAAATACTATATTAGATATGTGGATGATTTTGTTATTCTGCATAAAGACAAAAAAGTTTTATTAGAATTCAGAAATAAAATAGAAAAATATTTGAAAAGTTTAAAATTAGAATTGCATACAGAAAAATCCAAAATTTATCCATTAAGAAATGGAATTACTTTTTTAGGATACAGAATATTTTACCATTATAAATTATTAAGGAAGAGAAACATAAATTATTTTCTTAGGCAGTTTGAGAAAAAAGTTAATCTTTATCGCTGTGGATTAATAGAAAGAAAAGATTTAGAAGGTTTTTTACAGGGTTGGTTTGGTTATTCTAAATTTGCTAATACTTATAATTTTAGGAAGAATATTGAAAAAATTATGAACAGAAACATTTAAATAGTAATTATAATTATAATAAATATGATAAAAGATATTAGAAAGGAGATAAAATCTCTTGAAAAGAAAAAAGAGGAAATAGACAAGAAAATTAATTCTCTCAACATTAAGTTAAATAATGAGTCTGAAAAATCAGAATGGATTGAAATTCCAGGAACAGATTATGAAGTTACAAAAAATGTTCTACATAAAGGAAAATCTTATGATGAAATAATGCAGTTAAAAAAGCCAGAAGAAGAATTATTGACTTTAAAGATGGTAGGAATAATCTGTGAAAATCCAAATCTATTGAAGGAATTAAAGATGGATTCTTCAAGCACAAATGATGACTTTTTTTTCAAGCAACCATTCCCGCAGAATGAAAAAAGAGGTAGAGTCGCTTGGTTCTGTGCGTATTCGGATTATGCTTACTTGGTTTGTAATAGGTACTCTGATGATTCGGTCTCTGTCCTCGGGGTACGGTTTGCACGCAAAAAAATTTCTGAAAGGAAGAAATAAAATGGCATTAACACAAATTGATTTTGATGAAAAAGAAGAGAAAAAAATAGAAACTTTCTCTAAAAAGTGGAAGATGAACAAGCCTAAAACTGTCAGGAGAATGATTGCAGAATTTAAAGATGAAGTAAAAAAATGACAAATAAAATTAAACAAGCTCAAGAACTTTTAAAAAAAGAAGGTTACAAAGTAATAGTCCCTAATGAAATCTCAAACGAAGGATGGTTAGATATTCCAGAGCTAAAAATCTCTGTTGAAATTGAAGTGCATGATAAAGATAAATCCTGGGATGAATTGAAATTATCTGAAAGAGAAAAAGAGCTATTGACAGCAGAACAATGTATCTGGTTAGCTAATTCTAAATATGCTAAAATTCTTAAAATGGATGGAAGTTCAAGTGAAGATGATTTCTTTATTCAGCAACCTTTTAATTTAAGCAGAAAGAATGGCTATGTCGCTGGGTTCTATACGTATTCGGATTGTGCTAACTTGTATTGTGATTGGGTCTCTGGTAATTCGGACTCTTACCTCGGGGTACGGTTTGCACGCAAAAAAATTTCTGAAAGGAAGGAGTAAAATGGATTTAGAAGATAAATGATAAATAAATTTAAACAAGGAGGAAAAAATGAAATATAGATATGAAAGAATTAGTGAAAAGACTGGTCGTGTTGTAGATAGAATTACTGTTAATAGTGCAGAAAAATTAATCAAATGTATCCAGAACTTTGAAAAGTTTTTAAAGGTTAATTATAAACCTAAAAGTGCTTAAAAGATAAAATGCCAAGAGCAAGAAACACTGGGAGAAGACTAATAAAACCGAGCAGAAAAATGGAAACATATAAAGAAGACACAATTAGGTATACAACATTATCTTTTATTTTTATTTTTATATTTGGAATTCCTTTTGGAGTTGGGTTTATTCAGAAAAGTAATAATATTTTATTAATGTGGTGTTTAGGTATAATTATAGTTTTATCATTTATTTTGTTATTTGTTAGTTTAAGAAGAATTGAAAATGAAGTTGGAGAAGAGAAATGAAAATTATAATCACAGACATGAACGGAATTTGTTGGAAATTTAATTTGCCAAAAGATACAATGCTAACAGAAATTTTAGAATGTATAGAAAGGCAATTTTATCGACTGAATAAGAAGTGTCAAAGACAAAATGAAATACAAAGAAATATTTAAGAAATGGTGGTTTTGGTTAGCAATAGTTTTTTATTCTTTAATAGTTATTGTCGAAGATACACAAGAATATGGTTCTTTATTCTTCGCCGAATATGTTGGAATCTTTATAGGGTCATCATTATCTATTTTAGGGTTTTTTACAATATTGTTTTTAATCATAAAGTTAGGTATGAAAATTAAAAAAGGAATAACAAGACAAAAAATCAATTAATTCTATTTTCTAACTCATTTTGGAACTCTGCTAATTTGTTGTTGTATCTTTCAACAGCATTATCATGTGCTATAATTTTTTCATTCATCATTTCCATTTCACTACTTCCCATGTCATAGCTAGGATTATCATAACTTACATCTGTATCGAAATAAGTATTGTAATATCTTGCAGCAACTTCAAAATGTTCACATGCTTCAAACATATTATTTGAGATTTCAGACAATATATCTAATTGCTCCACATAGATTGTTATTAGTTTGTCATGTAAATCTTGACTATTTAATTCTGCTTTGATTTCTTTATATCCTTGACTTTGTATAGAATAATAATCTCTTGCTAATCTGCAACTTCTCTCAACTTCTTTGTAATCCATTTCTTCATAAGAATAAGTTGCTTCGCTATAATAACTTTCAGCTTGTTGTGTATCTATTGAAATTTCCATTAGGTCAGCATTTGCTTTTAAAATCGTTTTGTATAGGTGTATCTCATACCCCGCAGAGACACACAATAAAGATACTAATATAAGAATCATTGTAATTATTATCGAAAATAAAATAATTGGTTTAATCTTTCCTTTATTATTCATTGTTTGTTACCTCAAAGTTTCCTTTATTCATTGAATCAACACAATGATTGTACATCAACAAAATAAAACTCCTCCAGCTTAAATGCCCTTTAAGTTTCTTTAAACATTTGTGTTCATCATCTGAAAAAGTTTCATTAATCGTTTTCATGTAAATAAGTAAATAAGTAAGTTTATAAATCTTTATATTAGTTAAATTTATAAGTTCTAATTTCTTTAAAAATAGATGGTTACAATTTGGACTCCTTCAGGTCTTCAAACAGTTGCACCAGGAACAACTATATGGACTCCTTCAGGTCCTCAATCCGTTGCTCCATATTATGGTAGTGGTGGAAAAATGACTAAACTTACATCTGCCCAACAATTAGCATTACAAAGTGGAAGGATAAGTAAAAATCGTGGGGAATCTATAGCTGCTTTTAATTCTCGTTTATCTTCATTAGGAAAAGCAATTCAAGGAGAACAAAGACAAGCAGCGATTACAAGACAAAGAATAGAAAGACAAAGAGGAGAAGAACAAGTAAGAAAGGAAAAAATGAGAATTGAATCTTTAAGGAAATCAGCAGAAGTCAAAAGAGAACGAGAACAAAGATTGTTGAGAGCAAAGTTAACAAAACAAAAAGCAAGTAAACAGGTTATACGACAAGCTTTAATGAGACAAAGGCGACAACAATTAAGGCAAGAAGAAATCAAACGACCAGTTTTAGAAGTTACAGCTGTGAAGAAACCAGAAAAGAAATTAGAAAGACTTACTTATGATATAAAAACTAAAAGAAGAATATTAGAAACAAAATTAGAAAGAGGAAAAAAACTTCCTGTTAAGAAACATTTAGAATTAGCTGGATTGGTTGCTACACAAGTTGGACTTGAATTTATTACAAGTCTAATTCAATTACCACAAACTTTAGTTAATGTAGCTAAAGACCCTAAAGTTTTATTAGAAGTTCCATCTGCAATAAAAAGAGAAGGGATGCAATTTGGACAATTACTAAGAGTTAGTCCAACATCAGCAGTAGCAAAAGTAGGTGCGGAGATACTTCTTTTAAAGGGGACAGCAAAGGGTATAAAAGTTGTTGGAAAATTAGGTTCAAAAGCAACAGCAAGATTAAGCCCGAAATTTGTGGGTGTTAAAAAGAGTGCTATTGTAATTCCTTCACAAGTTAAAGGAAAAACTGTCAAGATAGAATTAGGAGCTCCTGTTAAAAAATTAGCAGAACCATTAAAAGTTCAAGCGAAATTAGCAGGGAAAGAAGTAACAGCTGTTTCTGCACAAGCAGATAAAATTATTAAATTTATAAAAACTAAAAGAGTAATTAGAAAACCAATTCCTGGAGAAGCAAAATTATCTATATCCACAAAAAAATTATTATTTAAATTTGATAAGGGAACAATAAAGAAAACAGATTTAATAAAACTCAATAAAAATATCATAAGAGAAACTGGTGGAGAGGGTTCTTTATTAGAACGTTCATTTTTTGCTGACCCAAAAGGAAGATTAAGACCATCAAGATTAAAATTAAAAGATGGCGATGCGTCATTATTAGATATTCTTTCTGGAGATGTATCATTTAAAGCAAGTAAACCACAAGTTTTAGTTTTTGAAAAAACAAAGGTTCAACAATTTCCAAAAACTAAAATATTTAATCAAATAAAATCAAAGTTCAAATCTGGAAAGACATTAACAAAATCAGAAGCAGATGAATTATTAAAATTTCAAGTAAAAACATCTGGAAAGTTTAAACCAATAGGAGCATTAACTAAAGAACCAGAGATAACTTTAGCTCCAGGAGAGATAATAAAAAAAGAAAAAACTATCGCTGTAACTTTAATTAATGGAAAAAAAGTTCCAATAATAAGAGCTAAGGTTGTAAAGGCTACTAAGAAAACAAAAGACTTATTAAAAAAAGCAGACAAGGGAATAATCAAATCTAAAGAACTAAAAGAATTAAGAAAAAGATTAAAAACAGAAACAGGATTTACTCCTTCTTTATCCAGAACTCCAGGAGTGAAGCCAAGAGTTAGATTACCAATTCCAAAAGTTCCAAGAGTTAGAGGAAGACCTAAACCAAGAAAACCTGTAAGAAAAGTAACTCCAAGAGCAAGACCTAAACCTAGAAAGCCAATAAGAAGAGTTCCAAGAAAACCTGTGCCTAGAAGAATTATTAGACCACCAAGAAGAGTTCCAAAGAAACCTGTAAGAAGAGTTCCTCCAAGAAAACCTCCAAGAATTATTAGACCACCAATAAGGCCACCAATTATTCCACCAAAATTAAGAAAAGTAACAAAAAAAATAACCATCAAAAAAAGAAAACAAGGATATAGTGTTTATGCTCGTCCATTAAAAAGAAAAGGTGTAAAGAAAATTCCAAAATTAATTAAAATAAATAAAGTTCCTCTATCAAAACAAAGAGCAAAAGATTTAAGGAATTATATTATTGACACAAGTCTATCAAGAACAGGAAAAATAAAACCTTCTGGTAAAATGCAAAAGCCAAGATTAAGAGTTCCTTCTAGATATGGAGCTAAAACAAAATACAAGTTTAGAACATATAAAATAAGAAAAAAGAAAAGAATCCCATTAAAAAAACATAAGGTTATTGAAAGAAGAAAAAGATTGTTAGATACTCCTCAAGAGAAAAAGCAAATCTCACTAGCTCGGAGATTAGCACAATTAGAAAAGCAATCAGGGATAAGAAAGAAAGTGAGAAGACCAGTTCAAGTTAAAAGAACTAGAAGACCGAAACAAATTAGAAGAACTAATACCCGGGTTCGAGTGCCGGACCGGCAACAAAGATCTAAAGGTCCTAGTCAAGCTCAGTTACAAAATCTTGCAAGAGGAAGAAGAATCAGAATGGAAAATCTTAAGAAAAGAAAAAGATAGCTTTAAATAAACTTGTTAACAAAGCTTCTTATGGAAGATGAAGATAAAGATTTCCTGCACAAACTTGAAAAAGAAAATATTGATTCAAGAGATAAAATCAACCAACTAAGTACTGCACTTTCTACATCATCATACCAGAGCCAAGAAGACGCAAATTTAATCCAATACCAAATAGATACCGCAGAGATGCTAGGTAAGATAGAACATTTTTTAAGAGGAGAGTATATCACAACAGACAAGGATGGAAATGAATACTGGGCTAAGCCAACTATTAAAATAAAAGAAAAAGGAAAAAAAGGAAAAATTATAGATGTTCTAGATACAAATTTGATTTTATTAAATGAATATGGAGTAAATGCTATATTAACTGTAATAGGAAATTACATAGATAAAAACACAATTCTTTCTTTTTATGATGAAATGAGAATCAACGAAATCTTAGCAGATTTAGGGGATGAACTAGCAAATTTTATTTATTGTAATTATGAAATAATGGGTATGGATACAGAATTTAAAAAGACTAGATTTCAGTTATTAGTATTAACAATTTTACATACTATTGAATCAACTTATAGAAGATCACTTAGAGGTAAGACTATGGAAGATTTAAACAGTTCAAGAATATTTACTCAATTAGATTCTATTGGGAATAGGCCACAAGCGTTATTAAAGAAAAAGTTTAATTTGCTTAAACCTCATACATGGTAGTGATTTGTTAACAAAAAATAAGCTCATATCTCAACGCTACTGCATTTAATTTACTTATATGATGTAAAGTATGACTAACTTTTGAGTAGTGCCTATTAGCAAACATTTAAATATATGTAGTGCCTAATATTTTAAGGGGTAACGGGGGTTTAGTAAAACGTCTAGTGATTCGTACGTATAACTAGCAACTCCTAACTCTCTCTTTTCTTAATGGAAGTCCGAATTTAACCTACCGAAAGATATATAAAGAAGTCCTAATTTAACTATGTATGAAAAATAGCAAAAAATTGGGACTTAACCAGATATTAATTCATATAAAAGAAGGTTTATCTCCTTCTATGATCAGCAAAAAATATAATATCCCTAAGCAAACTTTATCTTATAGCGTCAATAAGCTAAAGATGTTTGGATGTATAGAGAAAGAAGGTTATGGAGTTTGGAAGTATATTAAAGAAGTCCCAATCCAACATAAGGGTAGTATAAGTGGTAAGAATGGGACTTATCAAAAACAAATAAGAGGCCACGCTTTTATATGGAAAATAGAATTTTTTGAAGATATTTTATGGGAGAAATTTATTAAGAAATCTAACATCAATTATCAATTAATATGTAATAATAGAGTGTTTAGAATTATATTACACAATAGAAAAATATGGCTAACAAAGAAAGGAATGATAATCTATGAACCGATTGATTTCTTAGGGAGATCTTCATTTCAAGTTAAAGGGACGGCTGTTTTTGAGATGGATAAATTAGTTAAGAGTTTATTAAAAAAATTAAAGATAAGATTTGCACCTTACAAATTTACAACTTCAAGGGAACATTACTCTATGATTAAGAATAAGTTAGCTAAGCAATATAATGATAAAAAAGAAAAGCTATTCGTTTATGGAAAAGATGGGGGAATTTGGTTGTGGATTGACCATTCTCATGGAGTACATGAATTAGAAACAAAAGACCCCAAAATAAGTAGACAAATTCAAAAATGGTATAATAGCCACAAGAAAACTAATTTTGATGTTACTCCTGAATTTGTTTTAAAAGCTATATTAGAACAAGGAAAGAACGTAAACAAAAACGCAGAACATTTAGAATATCATGCTGAAAATATGGGGGCGCACGTAGGAGCAACAAAAGATTTAAGCCAGGCCACAAAAACCTTAAATAAAAATTTAGAAAAACAAACAGAATTATTCGAAAAAATGATTGCACTATTAACTAGTAAGTTGTAAATAAAAAGAAAAATTCTATAAACTACTATGTCTTCTAGTTAACATGGAAAAAAAGAGTATTTTAGTGATATTTATATGTTTATTTCTGATTAGTCTTGTTTCTGCACAACCACCAGGAGATATATTTCTCTCTGTTGGAGATAAGAATTTGGAAATAGAATTTCCTGCAATAAGATACTTACAAATAAATACAGAGCATACATTTAATTTTCACGTTTTTAATAAATCAAATGGTATTCCTGTAACTTCTGGTATTGGATGTTATTTTCATATATTTAATGCTTCAGGAAAGCATATAGTAGAATTATTTAATGATACTATTGGAGATTTTGCATTTGATTATCAGTTTTCTATTCCTGGAGATTCTTTTTCCAATATAGGTTCTTATTCTTATGTGATTCAGTGTAATAGTTCATCACAGGGTGGTTTTGTAACAGTTCCATTTTTAGTAACAAAAACAGGAACAGCATTAGAAACACCAGAAGCTTTAATTTATTCTATCTTAGCCTTTGGGGTTTTATTACTATTCATCATAAGTTTTTATTTTATGATTACAGTAGAATATGGGAATAATATTAATGAAAAAGGAGCAGTAATAAAATTAACAAAAACAAAATATGTTAAACTTGGATTAATTCTTCTAACATGGGTCTTATTTACCTGGTTTTTAAATATTTTAATTGGATTATCAGATAACTTCGTAAGCTTAACTATGTATTATGGCCTATTTGGTTTTATATTCGAAACAATGAATAATTTAGCATTACCTTTGGGAATAGTTATAATTGTCATTTGTCTATTTGAAATTATTAGGGATGCTAATATTCAAAAAGCTATAAGTAAATTTGGGAGTTCAAAATAATGCCTGGTAAAATAAAAGACCCTCTAAATGTAACAGCTAGAATCGGAGAAAATTTTAGTAAAGAGATAGAAGAAATTAAGGAAGAAAGATTAAAGAGAGGGATTGATAAAAAAAGAAAATCAACTAGGAGATTAACTAACTTACTGATTAAACATGATAATTGGGAAAAGATTAAAGAAGATACAATACTTATAAATTTGAGTGAGGCTGGAGAATGAAATATAAAAAAGGAAGCTCAATAATCTGGGGATT
>JAUUWR010000062.1 GCA_030588935.1 bacterium
GAGGAAGGAAAAGAGATCGCTGAGATTAAGGAAGTGATTGAAAATTTGGAGAAGATGGGGAATGTTTTTGGGGAGGGGGAGATTATTTAAGTTTTTCTTAAAAAGTTTTTAGGGTTTTTCAGATTGAGCTAATTGTTCTAATTTCCTTTCCATCCAACTTGCTCTTTTTTTAATTTTTGAAAGAAAATTTTTTGAGTTTAAAGGTTTCCAAACCTTCATTGATTCTAGAGGAAAATAGAATGTATCTCCCTCATTTTCACATATAGCAAAACTAGAAGAAGTACATTCAGTATATTCTCCTGTAAAATAAAATATGTCAAATGCCTCATTACTATAAAATCCTTTCCTTATTTTATTTTTATCTAAATATTTCTTTGTCATTTTTAAACATCACAGAACTCTCCCCCCATCAGGTTTAAAATATCATGAAATCGGGCTTTAAAAAACTTTCTCTATCCAACAAAACAAAAAGAACAGAAAGTTTTAAATATGATGATGTTTTAGTAATATTGTTAATCGCTCAGTGCTGTTTTAGGACAGCACTGAAGCTTATTATGTTCTTTATTTAATTATCTTAGAAATAATCTTGTAAAGGTTTATAGAAAAATTACCTGCTTTACGCAATTTGTAAGAAGAAGTTGACCTAAAATATGCATTTCCCACCTTTTTTTTGTATCTTTCCCTTACTGTTTTGATTAAGGGAATGAAATCTGCGTCACCACTTACAATAATTGCTATATCATAAAGATCATCAACCGCACCCATTAGAAAATCATGTGCTAATTGTATATCATCTCCTTTAACAACATACGCAAAACTTCTGTCTTTAGTTTTTATTTTTTCCAAATTACATAACACCACTTTAAAATTTGGAATCTTTCTTAATATATTAAGAAATCTTTGATGTTCCTCATATTTCTTAGGATTAATTTCTTTATCTAATGAAGCAATATAATAGGAAGCGTTAACAAGTTCTTTATTTCTTACTAATTCATCAATTAATTTTTGAAATGGTATTCTATATCCTTGTTTTCTTATGCTTTTGGTACTATGGTAAAAATTACTTCCATCAATTAATATCATAACTCTTTCAGGTTTTGGATTTTCCATATAATATCATGGAATAAGATTATTTAAGATTAATTATAGAAAATCTACTCCTTCATCTCAATCTTAATAGTAACACTTCTTGGAATATATAATCTCATAATAGCATGTAGGATTCTGTCATCAGCAGGGAGATCAATTAATCGTGAATGAATTCTCATTTCATAATTGTCAAAAGTTGCTGTTCCGTCTCCGCAGGGCGATTTTCTTGTTGTTACTTTGATTTTTTTTGTTGGCAAGGGGACTGGTCCAGATGCAGGAGTCCCAGCTTTGCTGGCTATTTCTTTAATTTGATCGCACAGCTTATTTAATTCTTCTATGTTCAAACTTTTAAGTTTAATTCTTACTTTTGCCATGTTAAGATATTGAAGAATTATGTTTAAAAAGATTTGGTTTTTGGTTTTTTATAATATCTTAATCTTTCCAAAATAATCCACTATAAATTTTTTACCTTCTAATTCTATATCAGTTATTTTAATTGGGGTATAAAATTTATCTGCTAAAACATATGAATTTTCAGATAAACCAAATTCCTTAGAACTTTTAATAAAGGTTCTTAATAAAGGATTATCATGAGAAAAAACACATACAAGTTCTTGAGTCGCATATGCTAATGCAATATTGATTAATTTAGTATCTGTTTTTCTGTTTTTGTGAACCCCCCCCATTTCTTTAAAAATATTTTCAATTAATTGCTCATTTGTGTTGGTTATTTCTTTCAATTCATCAGTTAAATCATAATCTGCTAGTCTGTATTTATTGTTTAATAATCTTAAGGTTTTTGTCCTTTGATGGAGAATTCTTGTATAAGCAGCTTTTAATTGTCTGCATTTTTCAATTCTCCTTCTTCTCCTAAAATATTTATTTCCTTCTTTAAATTCTTCTATAACTTCTTTAATTGTTGTCCAGTTAGTCATTCTAAAAAGTTTTGTTGTAAGTTTTTCTAATCTTGATCTATTTTCTTTTAAATAAGGGATGCGATATTTTTTTCTTTCTCCTATGAGTTCAGGATAACGGACTTCATAATCTTCTAATTTAAAAGCAGAATTATCTATAAATAAAATTAAATATTCTGGAATTGTTGGCAAATACCCTCTTTTCATATTTCTTTTTAAATTTTTTAATACTCCCGATACCCTTTCTCCAGATAATATCTAATCGGCAAAAGCATTCCCACAATAAAGATAAACCACCCTATAAAACTTAAACCAATTAATAAAGGGTTTTTAAATAAAAAAGAAATGACTAATAATCCTCCCCAGCTTATAATCCCTGAAAAAAATAAAATTACCCAGGTTGTTTTTTCTTTTCTTTTCATAATAAAATCTGAAAGATATATTGTGAAAATCCCTGTAGATATTAAAAAAAGCCCGATAATTATATTGAAAAGATAAAATAAATATGAAATTTCTGGGTTAAATTTTGCGAAAAACCCCCATAGCTCTTCAATAGCATTAAAATTATATTTCATGTTAAATTTAATAAAAGCCATGTAGAAAATTCCAAAGAGGATCATGTAAATACCATTATAAAAAGTTATTCTGGCGCCTTGTTTTACTTTTCGGATGTTCATTTTGTTTTTGTTTTATATTATTTATCTATATCTTACAACTAATTGAGTTCTATTGATGAGTTCATTTGGCGTGCTTGAGCATCTTATCTCTAAACTTAAGCTCCTCATCTTTAGAGCGTAATATATTGTAAATTATTGATATTTATTATTATATTAAGAAAAAGAGATTTAAAAGAATTTATGGTTTTAGATATATTTATTAATATTTAGAGAATTATCTTTTATAACCAAACTTTTTATTATACTCGTTATGGTCAATGACGTCAAGAACAAAAGCTATAATTTCTATTGTTGTTTCTCCTTCTGTTAATGTGTAAAGCATTCTCCAGAAGCTTGGAAGTTCAACTCTGAATAAATTGGTAATTCCATATTTTTCTATATATTCTTTTGGAATTAATCTTTTGGAGATTGGGTTTCCATAATGAGGATTTGCTCTAATGAATTCTGATTTTTGTTTAACTGCATTGAGGATACTTCTTTCTTGTTTTGAAGTTTCTGCTTCTCTGTTGAGATAGATAAAAACCTCTTTTGCTTCTGGCGAGAGAATTATTTTTACTGTTTTCATGTTTTATAATTCTAAACCTTCTGAAATTGCTTTTTTTAAACTTTGGTTTGGGTTGTGAATCCAAGTTATGCCATTTAAACTGACAAAAATCTTGTTGCTTTCTTCTAAATATTTAAGAATAATCATAAGAGTATTGTGATTGACTTGTCTGGGTAATCTTCTTTTAAGCTCTGCTATACTTATTACTGATTCATCTATTTTTTTTAAAGTATTTTCTACCATGATTACTGTGTTCAATGTAGGCCAGTGTTCTGGTTTTTTTTGTAATGTTTGAGGCATTTTAATAAATAATAGTTATTTACTTGTAATTATTATGTATATATGTGTATTTAAGGGTTTTGGTGAGAGAATTTAAAAAAATTTGGGGATGGGGTTTTTATTGAGAGTTTTTATACTAGAACCAAAAATATATAAAGATTGTAATATTATTAATATTATAAAATGATTAGTGCTAAGGTTTTATTAGATATTGTTGCAACAGAAGCTCTTGAAATTAAACCCTCTTCTTTTCATGAGTATAGGCATATGCAATCTGAATCTAAAACAAATCTTCCTCCTATTAGATATAATCTTGAACTTATTAGACAACCAGATGGTTCTTTGAAGTGGGTAGAATAGTGTTCATGTTATTTTCTAATAACCTTATAAACCTCATCCCCTTTCCTACATTTAGGAATCTCAATTGCAACCTCTTGCCCTTTCCTAACCCTACAAACAGTCTTCTTACTAATTTCCATACTTTTAATCTTACATTTAACAATCCCAGTTGTTTTTCCAATAATAAAGATATCATCACCAATTTTTAAACTTCCTGCATTCAACTTTAATGATGCAACCCCCAATTTAGAATAATAATGAGTAATTTTCCCAATGAACTTTTTTGATTGCGTTGCTGAACTGTGCTCAATTTTTGAGATATCATCTGAAGTCGGAGTTTTTAACAAAAACCCACTTGAAAAACCTTTATTATATACTTTCCTCAACTCATCAATACCTTTTTTAATTTCTTCTTTAGTCAAATTTTTATCAATAGCTTTTCTGTAAACTCTTGTTGTTGTGTCAACATATTCTGGCTCTTTATTTCTGCCTTCAATTTTAAACGCTGAGATGTTTGCTTTTTTTAGTTTTTCAATAAAAGGCAATGTGCATAAATCTTTTGCAGAGAAAATATGATGATTATCTACTTTTAATTCATTTCCTTCTTTGTCTTTTACATAATAAGCTCTTCTGCATGGGTGGATGCATCTGCCTCTATTTGCAGATTCATTGAAGAGGAATTGGCTTGTTAAGCAACGGCCTGAAACTGATAAGCACATTGCTCCGTGAATGAAGATTTCTACTGGAATGATTTTTGAGATTTTTTTAATTTGCTTTAAGCTTAACTCGCGAGCAAGAATAATTCTTTTTGCACCTAATTTTTTATAAAATTCTGCTGTTTTTGAGTTTGAGACAGAGCATTGGGTTGAGACATGAAAATCAATCCCATGCTTCCTGCAAAGCATCATAACAGAAATATCAGAACAAATAATTGCCTCAACATAGGATTTATTAACTTTCTTAATTATTTTTTCAACTTTTTTTAATTCATTGTCATAAATTATTGTATTTAAAGTCAGATATTTTTTAACTCCTTTTTGCCTGCAAATCTTATTTATTTTTGGCAAGTCCTTGATTGTAAAGTTTTTAGCTCTTGCACGCATATTAAATTCCTGCAACCCAAAATAAACAGCATCTGCTCCTGCATTTATTGCTGCCATCAGACATTCAAAGTCGCCTGCTGGTGCTAAAAGTTCTGGTTTTTTTCTTATAAATTTCATAGAAGTTGGAGATTTGAGGGGGTTTTAAAGCTTTTGATTATTATCTTTTATTTTCTTTTTCAAATTTATCTATTGCTAATTTATACATTGCTTCTACCCATAATAAATGTTTTGTACAGTTTGGCTTGCCGTCTATAATTCCTTCTGGCATTGTTTTGTATTTTTGTTTTATTCTTATTGCTCTTAAAAGAGATTCTATTCTTCCTGTACTAAGATAAAGCCAAGATAAGAAATTCCATGGCATTTCTTTTCCTAAACTTAAACTATTATCTTTTCCATTCCAAGTATCTCCTATATATCTTATTATTCCCAAAGGCCGTTCTAAATGTTGTTTTACATTTTTAATTATTTTTTCTTTTATATCTTTTGTTACAATTTCTTGATTTAATTTACCAGGGTAAATTAAAGATAATAAAGCAAGATCAAATGTTCTTGTTTCTGTTTCTTTTGGGAGAAGATGGTTTAATGACTCATATCCTAATTCAATCATTTTTCTGAGGCTCTTTCTTGGTTCTTTGATTTTTTGAATCTTTTTATGGTAATTTTCTAATCCTCTTATACATGCTGCTAAACTACTGCTTCTTACTTCTTTTGGTCCTTCTTCCCAAAAACCTGAATCTGGGCAATTCCAATATTCTATTGTTTCAAGATAATCTACAATTAATTTTGTCCTTTTTCTATCTCCTG
>JAUUWR010000066.1 GCA_030588935.1 bacterium
GATTTCCAGTTCCAATATTTATGCATTCTCCAGAAACGTCTAAAATAGCTGCAAGATATGCTGCTTCTGCAACATCTTTAACAAATACAAAATCTCGCTTTTGTGTTCCATCATCAATAATTGTTAAAGGCAAATTATTCAATTTTTGTGTTAGAAAAACCTTAAATACAGCTCCATAAGCATTATTACTCCCCGCTCTTGGTCCATACACATTAAATAATCTTAAAGAAACAATGGGTAAATTATACACTTTATTCCAATGAAATACATATTCTTCACCAAGGTGTTTTGTTAAAGCATAAGGATATTTTGGTCTTATTTCTGCTGTTTCAGGGGTGGGATATTTATCTGGGATTCCATAACAACTTGAAGAAGCTGTATAGATAAATTTTTTAAGTTTTTTGGATTTTCTTGCAGCTTCAAGTGTTTTTAGAGTTCCAGTAACATTTGCTTCATGATAATCAAAGGGGTTTTCCATTGAAGGAACAATATCAGCTAAGCCAGCAATATGGAATACATAATCAGCTTGCTCAAATATATTATCATCCAGATTTTTTGCAACATCCATTTTGTAAAATTCATAATTTAAATTATCCTTAAACATTTCAACATTTTCTTTCTGACCAGTTATCATATTATCAATTACCTTAACTTTCCAGCCTTGTTCTAACAAATATTCTGCAATATGAGAACCGATAAAACCAGCTCCACCCGTAACAATAGCTTCTATCATATTTTTAAAAGAATAATCTTTCTTTTAAGTTTTATTGAGATGAATACTAAGTATAGAAATCCTTTTAAATAACTCTTTTTACATACAAAAATGATGATGGACATTGATAACCATAAGTTAATATACCACCCAGACAGAGTTGCTGAATGGCTTAAAGAAGGAGATTGTTATCCTGTTTATGCTGAAATTGGCCCTACAAATAAATGCAACCACAAATGTATTTTTTGTGCATTAGATTGGATAAAACATGGAAATTATGATATAGACAAAGACATCATGCTAAAAACTCTTGAAGATATGGCTTCTCAGGGAGTTAAGTCAATTATGTTTGCAGGAGAAGGTGAACCTTTATTACACAAAGATATTTCTGATTTTGTAATAAAAACTAAAGAGACAGGGATAGATGTTTCAATTACTACTAATGGTGTTTTATTTGATAATGAAAAAGCAGAAAACTGTTTACCTTATCTATCTTGGATAAGATTTAGTATTGATGCAGGGACAGCAGAGAATTATTCTAAAATTCATCAAACCAAAGAAAAGGATTTTGATAAAGTTATTAGAAATATAGAAAATACAGTAAAAATAAGAAATAAAAAAGCATTAGAGACTACAATAGGGGCACAATATTTATTAATTCCTCAAAATACTAAAGAAGTGCTAAGATTTGCAGAAATTATGGGGGGAATAGGGGCAGACAATATTCAAATTAAACCTTATTCACGACACCCTAATAGCAAGAATAAGTTTGTAATAAATTATAAAGACTATGCTAATTTGGAAACCGAGCTTAATAAATTGAATTCAGAGGATTTTAAAGTATTTTTTAGAAGAAAGGCGATGCAACGATTACAAGATAAAGGAGATTATAATTATTGTTATGGACTGCCTTTTTTTACTTTAATAGATGCTAAAGGTAATATAATTCCCTGCAATTTATTTTATGAAAATAAGGAATTTTCATATGGGAATTTATATAAGCAAAGTTTTAATGAAATTTGGAAAGGGGAACGAAGAAAAGAAGTTTTAGAAAAATTAAAAAGAAAAGGAGTTCAGGGTTGTAGAGAAGGTTGTAGATTAGATCCACCTAATAGATATTTACATAGATTAAAGAGCCCCCAACCCCATGATAATTTTATATAATGAGGAACAAAATAATAAAGGATGAGTTAATAGTATTTGAAGAAAGAATTGCACGATTATTTGAGCAAGCACAGATACCTTATCCTATACATCTTTCTGGGGGAAATGAAGATCAGTTAATAGAAATATTTAAAGAAATAAATGAGGGAGATTATATCTTTTCAACACATCGTTCCCATTATCATTATCTTTTAGCGGGGGGTTCACCAGAAAATTTAGAGAAAATGATTTTACAAGGAAAAAGTATGCATATTTATGATAAACATTTAAACTTCTTAAGTTCATCTATACTTGCGGGATGTTCAGGAATTGCAGCAGGTGTGGCTTTGGCATTAAAAAGAAAAAATTCAAATAAGAAAGCATGGTGTTTTGTTGGAGATGGAGGGGAAGATGAAGGGCATTTTTATGAAGCTGTGAAATATGTTGATGGTCATGATTTACCATGCACATTTATAATAGAGGATAATAATAGGTCTGTTGAGACATCTAAAGAAGCAAGATATGGAAAATCAGAAATTAAATGGCCGAAATGTGTAAGAAGGTATCATTATGTTCCTACTTATCCTCATGTCGGAACAGGAAAATGGGTTAATTTTTCAGGAATTAAAGTAGGGATGGGATGGATGTAAATGAAATATAAAGATGCAATAAAACAATCAATGGAAATGTTAGCTGAAAATGAAAATACTATTTTTTTAGGATATAATATAAGATATGGATAAAAAGCTTATGGGACCTTAACTAATATCTCTAATAACAAAAAAATAGAAACCCCTGTAGCAGAAAATTTAATGGTAGGACTTGCAACAGGATTAGCTTTAGAAGGATATAGACCAATTATTTATTTTGAAAGACATGATTTTATGTTAAATGCTCTTGATGGAATAGTCAATCATCTTAGTAAGATAGAGAGGATGTCTGGGGGAGATTATAAAACACCTGTTACCATAAGAGCAGTAATAGGATCAAGATATCCTCTTAATCCAGGCCCCCAACATACACAAGATTTTACAGAAGCATTTAAAAAAATGATAGATTTTCCCATTTATGAACCAAAAACATCTTCAGAAGTAATAAAAATCTATGAAATAGTTAAAAATTCAAAAAGACCTTTGATGGTTATAGAAAGAAAAGACCTATACGAAGAGGATTTTAAATGAAAAAAGAATTGATTCTTGATGGGCATAAATTACCTTGGCATAAAGACAGAATAGAAAAATGGTTAAAAGGGGAAAGAATTGCTCCAATTACAATAGATTGTGCTCTGACTAGAAAATGTAATTATAAGTGCATTTATTGTTATGGACAATTACAAGCAAATGACGAAAAGAGAATGACAAGAGACGTAATTTTTAAATTTCTTGATGATGCAGCAGAAATTGGTGTTAAAGGGATAAGTTTTGTAAGTGACGGGGAAAGTACCTGTTCTCCCCATTTGTATGAGTCTATTAAGCATGGTAAAAAAAATGGATTAGATATTGCTCTTGGGACAAATGGAGCTCTTCTTAAAAAAGAAAAACTTGAAGAAATGTTGCCTGATTTGACATATCTTCGTTTTAATTTTTCAGCTGGAGAGCCAAAAAGATATGCAGAAATCATGGGTTGTAGAGAGGAAGATTTTTATCAAGTAACAGATATAATAAAAGAATGTATTAAGATAAAGAATCAAAAAAACCTAGATGTGACAATAGGGTTACAAATGGTATTGGTGCCCCGTTTTGGAGATCAGATAATACCTCTTGCCAAATTAGGAAGAAAGTTGGGAGTAGATTATACTGTAATTAAACATTGTAGTGATGATGAAAAAGGAAGTCTTGGTATAAATTATTCACAGTATTTCGAGCAAGATTTAATAAATAAAATTGAAGAGGCAGAGTCTCTCTCTACGGATAATTACCTATTGAGAGCAAAATGGTCTAAAATTTTAAGTGGAGGGAAAAGAAAATATAAACAATGTTATGGTCCTCCCTTTATTTTACAGATGTCTGGTTCTGGTTTGGTAGCACCTTGTGGTATGTTCTTTAATAGACAATATAAAAAATATCATATAGGGAATATTGTAGAGCAATCCTTCAAAGAAATCTGGCAGAGTGATAGGTATTGGGAAGTTATGGACTATATCTCTTCTGATAAGTTTGATGCAAGGACAATGTGCGGAACTCTTTGCTTACAGCATAAAGTTAATGAATATTTGGATGTTCTTAAGAGGGGCAAAATAGAATTAGAATCTCCAAAAGGCATGTATCCTAAACATATAAATTTTATATAAATTTAAAATGGGAGAAAAGGAATCAAAAAAAATACTTCTAACGACAATGCCTACAGAAGGTGAGTTTGTAAATTGGACAACTCCAAAATTTTTTACCCCCAACACAGTAAAATATATGCCATTAGGAATACTTTCTTTGGCCACTAATTTATCAGAAAAGCACGAAATTATTATATTAGACCCGTCAAGTAGGGGTTATAATATTGAGGAAACAATAGAAGAGATAGAAAAAGAAAATCCAGATGTTTTAGGTTTGTCAGTGCCTACAAGAAGGGTTTATGCTATGAATGAAATTTTGAAAAAAACCTCATCAATATACAAAGTAGTAGGGGGGCCTCATGCAACTTATTATGCAGATCAGATATTAAAAGCAAGAGCTGATGCTGTATTTGTTGGGTCTCTTGCAGATTTAGAATTTAAAGAAGCTGTTGAAAAAGAAGTTAAAGGAATTGTAAGATGTAACACTAAGATTAATGAAATTAAATTCCCTAAAAGAGATTTTTTAGATATAGAATATTATTTTCCTCCTTCTGAAGGTGTTCTTTTTCAGGCAGAAAATCGAATGCCTATGTTTTCAAGCATAGGATGTCCAAATAAATGTGTTTTTTGCAATGTTCAATTAAAAAGGATTCAATATAAAAAACCCCAAACTGTAGTTGATGAAATGGAATATCTTTATTCAATAGGTTGCAGAAGTGTTCATATTTTAGACGATAATTTTAACATTCGTTCTAGCCATTTAAATGGCATATTAGATGAAATGGAAGATAAGGGGTTAAATATTGAGTGGAGTGGTAGGGGGCAAGTTAAAATGAACTTAAATTTAATAGAAAGGTTATCGTTTAATAATTTTAAAAGAATTCATGTTGGAATTGAAGCACTTGACGATGATATATTAAGATTTTTAAACAAAAATCAGACTATCCAAGATATAGAAAAATTCTGTGAGATAACAAATAAAAATAATATAGATATTTTAGGATATTTTATTTTAGGAAATCCTGTTGAAACAGATAAATATAGATCTAAACTGCCTGAGAGAATTAGAGAATTGGGAATAAAGTATCCTTTTTTCAACATTCTTTTTCCAGAACCAAATACACCTTATTATACACAATTATTAAATGAAGGCTTTTATAAGAAAGATTATTGGGGCGAATACATGAGACGTCCTACACCTTATTTTGAGATTCCATACCCTTATGGAGAAAAAAGAAAACAAGAAGTCATTACATATACCAATGAATTAATAGAGAATTTTAAACAAGAACCTGAAATGGATCTCTAAAAAAGAAAAGAATAAATTCATTTGAAGTTTTATATTTTTGACATTAATTATTAACATAGTCTTAAATTATAT
>JAUUWR010000113.1 GCA_030588935.1 bacterium
CCAGTTGTAACATAGAAAATCTCTTCTCTTTTCTCAGCAAACTCCAATCCACTCTGAAAACCTAAATCCATCATTTTCCTTGAAGCTTGAATCGCTTTCCTCGCAACAGCCTCGCCTAAACCAGCCATCTCACCCAATTCCTTAGGACCTAAAACAGCAACACCCATTAAATCAAAAATCCCAGCAGACTCCAGCTTCTCAACAGCAGCAGGCCCAATCCCAGGCAAATCAGAAATCTTCCTTGGTTTTTCTTCTTTCGGGCTTTTTTCAGATTTCTTAGAACTTTCTTTTTCAACTTTCTTTACAGCTTTTTTTTTCTCAGATTTCTTTTCAGCTTTCTTAATTGGTTTTTTTGTTGGCATTTTTTAAGCAGCCTCTCTCAACATATCTATTAAATAATCCAATCCTTCCTTTCCAAAAAATGTTTCCATATTAGTTTTATTAGATTCATCTAAATTAACTTTAAACATTATTGGAGAATAATATTCTACGAAAGAAGGAGGAACCCCAAAAACAGTATAGTCTTTTTCTCTAACCAACCCAAAAGCATCTAATTCTTGCAAAGCAGTATTAAGTAACCCACTATATTCATCATCATTTACAATAAAAATATTTATAGATTTCATCTTTTTATCCATACCAATAAAACCAACTTCTTCTTTATAAGTATTGCTTATATTTGTTATATATATTTAAACCAATCCAATTTTATACTCATAATTCTACAAATATTAAGTTAACCAAATGAGTTTGCTTAAGCTCCTCCTATCCAGAGCGTAATATTTTGTAAAAATTCCAGAAAAAATAATATAAAATCACCCCAAAATCAAAATCAAAACAATCAAAACAGCATCAACTAAAACCAAAAACACAAAAAGACTATCTTCAATTCTTCCTCCTGTTGCTATAAATCCTTTGCTTCTTGCTCTTAAGGGCCAAAAAGGCTGAATCCCCTCTTTTGTAAAAGAATCGCAGATTAAATGAACAGAATAGCCGATAAAGAATCCTAAGCTGGCAACAGGCCAAAAAAAAGCCAGTAACACAGACAAAACAATCCCTGTTGTAAAACTATGGATTACCCCGCGATGCTTGACAAAAAACTGCAAAGGCCTAAAAATCAAATGTCTCCCCCAGCTCGAAAACCCGCTGTCCAAATCAGGCAAAACAGTAGCCAGCAAAACCATCCCAACGAAAATCAATTTATCATTAACATGCTGCACAAATAAAACTATCATCAAGACTCCAAATGCCAAATGAGTTCGTAGTAACATTTTATCGCCTCTTCTTTTTAAAATAACAAACAATCATATAAAAATCTTTTTACTTTAATCTACTTTTTTATTATCACCATCATAGCATAATTATAAGTATCTAAAGGAATAAAAGAGATCTTTTCTTTAGGTACAAAACTCAAGTAATCATAAACCCTCTGCCTTGTAAATCTTTGAGACCACCAACCATCCTTTGTTGCTGTAAAACAATCTCTCTCGTCAGTAATTACTATCCAACCAAATTGTTTGTATGACTCTTCTTGTTTTTTCCTAGTTTTATCATTCTCAATATACATTGAACCAATAATTATTTCTCCGTTTGGATTAAGCATTTCATAAGCTTGCTTGAAAATCATAGTAAATCTATCATTTGTGGTCATATCATATCCCGGCTTGAATTTTTTAAAATCGAAATCAAACGGATAGAAGTTTCCTGCAGTAAACCATGTGGAAATTATCAAATCATATCTTTTATTTAGCTTTTTAAGATTTACAGCATCAAGTAATTTAACACTTACTTTTTTCTCAATCTTCAAATCTTTAATCACGTTTTTAGAAATATTAATACAATTCTGTGCGACATCAATTCCGTCATAGTGTTTAATCGTGTCCCAAATTTCTTTTATTCCAACAAAACGCTTTAAAATTCTTGCATCTCCTATTCCAATATCTAAAATTTTTAGGGGAGATTTCTTTTTCTTATAAAACTCTATAATGGCTTTTTTTAGTTCGACAAACTCAGCTCGTTGAGCTTGGAGTAAATATTCTGAAAGATTACTTTCAGTAAAAGTATCTTCTACATGTTGAGGATTATCGTACATTTCCATCATATTGTGAACAATTATAAGAATTATTTAAATATTCCCATATCAACTTTCAGCCTTCTCCAACTCCTCAACCAGCTTATCAACATTAATATCCCTAACATCTTCAACAATAAATTCATTATTGCCAAAAACCCTATTTTTTCTAACTTGCCCAAAAATCATCAATTCTTTTCCTAAAAGCTCTTGTTTCTTAACAGCAAACATCTCAGGATTTTCTAATTCCTCTTTCTTAACCAGCTTTTCAGCTTGCTCAAAAAACATAACTGCTCTGATTGACTCGCTCCCGTCATCTATAATAAAATTCAACAAAAATCTTTCTTCAGGAACAACTTTTCCATGCTCCTCGCAATTTCCATCATTAACTTTTTTTCTGCAGTTAGGACAAACTGAAAAAAACCTGGGCTCAAAAATATTAACAACAAAAGCCCTTGCAGAAACATTATCATTTGTATTAAACTCTAAAATAATTTCTTCGTCCTCTATCGCTTTAAAAACATCGGTTAAATACTTAGCATTAAACGCAATGTCTATATGCTTACCTTCTAAAAAAATAGTCACTTGCTCATAAGTATCACCAAGCTC
>JAUUWR010000077.1 GCA_030588935.1 bacterium
AAGGACAACCTGAAAGATATGTCAGTTTTATAGACGCGCCTGGACACGAGATGCTTATGGCAACCATGCTTTCTGGGGCTGCGATTATCGACGGTGCTATTTTAGTTATTGCTGCAAATGAAGGAATCAAACCTCAAACAAAAGAACATTTAATTGCCCTGCAAGCTAAAAATGTCAATCAAATAATAATCATCCAAAACAAAATAGATTTAGTGACAAAAGAACAGGCATTAAAAAACTACAAAGACATAGAAAAATTCATTAAAAACACAATTGCTGAAAACGCCCTGATAATCCCTGTTTCTGCACAGCAAGGAATCAACATTGAAAAAATTAAAGACATTCTTTTAGAAATACCAATACCAAAAAGAGATTTAAAATCAGAACCAGAATTTCTCATAGCAAGAAGTTTTGACATTAACAAGCCAGGAACAAAAATTAAAGAACTTCATGGAGGAGTTTTAGCAGGAATCCTAAAAAAAGGAATATTAAAAATAGGAGATGAAATTGAAATCAAGCCCGGAATAACAGAAAAACACGCCAACCAAATCTCATACAAACCAATTAAAACAAAAATAATCTCTATTTATAGGGGAAACCATCAAATAAAACAAGCAACCCCTGGAGGAAGCCTGGCTTTTGAAACACAACTAGACAACACATTAACAAAAACAGATTCGTTATCTGGCTGCATTGCATCAAAACCAAACTCTCTTCCAGAAATCTCAAACACAATAAAACTAAAATATAATTTATTTTCTGAAGTTTTAGGGGAAGAAAAAGCAACTAAAATTCAAAATCTCAAATTAAATGAATTGCTCATGCTTTCAATCAACACAACAACAACTGTCGGACAGATTAAAAAAATAAACAAAAGCGAAGTTGAATTATCTTTAAAAATTCCAATAGTTCCGATTAAAGGAGACAGTGTAGGACTTGCAAGAAATCTTCATGGACACTGGAGGTTGATTGGGTTTGGGGAGATTGTCTAAAATCAAAAATCCTAATCTTCATCACTTCCACCATAAAGGTCTTTATCACAATCAGTATCATTAAGAAGATTTTCTAATTTTCTATCTTCAATTAATTTCCTTGTTGTTTGAGGAAAAATAGGTGAAACAGCAATTGGAAGGTTATGTTTAGGGCTAAAAAACACCTCTACATTTTTTCCCAATAATTCCTTCATATCACTAACTTTATCATAATAAATATTATAAATCTCCATATCACAAAGAAATTGTCTAATTACGTCTTCGCTAATAAAAATATAAGGATAATTTTGCCCATCTGGCTTTTCAAGAACAATTACTAAATTCGGTGAATCAAGAGAATCATACTTAAATCTACTTATTTTCAATCTTTGAGAATAAAATCCATCTCCAAAAAGACTCTCTCTACTACAAATATCAGCACTTACATAAGCTGTTAGACTTTTATTTGCCATCTTAATCACCAATCCTAATCATATTTAAACCTTTCCACAGCCTTTATAAATCTCAAATTATTCTATAAAATATGGATGAAACAGAACCCCCCTCAGATACGGGAGAGACTAAAACATCAACTGCATTATTAAAAAAAAGAGATAGTTCTAAGCAGGATTTAGAAGGAATTTTATTAGAGCCAAATCCGGATTTGAATGAATTAGCTGTTTTGAATCCTTCATTATATCAAAATAACAATGAAGGCCCATGGCCCTTTATATACAGAACTGAAATCCCGGGTGAATTGGGCAGACATTCTATAATTGATTTTAGATTATTAGAAACTCCTACTCAATTAAGTGAGGAAAAAAGAACAATAATCTGGCCAACAAAAGATTATGAATGGAGAGGATGTGAAGACCCAAGATTAACAAAAGTTAAAGATACTTATTACATAACCTACATTGCTTTTGATGGAATAAACACAAGAATTGCTTTGGCAACAACAAAAGATTTCAAAATAATAGAAAAACAAGGAATAATTGGTCCTCAAATACCTTTAGAAGAGGCAATTGGATTAGTTGGCAATGAAACCTATAAAAAAATTTGGTTAAGAGATTTTAAAGCATCTAAAAAAAGATTAAAAAACTCAAAAACAAAAAAAGAGATCTATCTTTGGGATAAAGATGCAATATTAGATTATAATGAAGAAACAAGCTTATGGGAACTAAGTCATAGGTTAGATCCAAACAGCCATATAGCAAGAGCAAAAGACTGGAGAGAATTTTTAAATCAAGAGTATTGGAAAGAACAAATAGAAAATATAGATCAATATACATCAATAAAAAACAAATATCCATGGGCAACTAGAAAAATTGGATGGGGCTCTCCAAGATTCAAATTAGGAGATAAATATGTAATATTATTACATGGTGTAAATAAAAAAGCAACTTATCGTGGAACTTTTTGTGAAATAAAAAATGGAAAAATTGTTAGTATAATAACAGACCCATTATTGCAACCAAAAAAAGATGATAGATGTGATTATTTAGATGAAAAAATGAACAAAAGAACAAAAAGAGTTATTTTTCCAGCGACAACATTAGTAGAAAATAACAGGGTTTGGATTTATTCAGGAAGTGCTGATTATAAGATTAAATATAGAACAACTAGTGAAGCTTGGTTATATGCAGAATTAAATCAATCTAATAATAGGATATAAATAAAGGATAAATTTATAAATGCTCAACATTTATAAATCTCAACCCAAAAAGGGGAAGAGAGTTCTGATGTTAGATAAGATGGGAATAATAACAGCTTTTAGACAAGTTGAACATAGTTTACTTGGAGATCTTTATAGACATAAGTCTAAAAAAGAGACTTGCGGTCTTCAATCTGGACCTAAAAAACATGCATACAGAATGATGCATTTAGATCTCTCTATTAGGGATCAGTGGGTTGCATGGGATTTAACAGGCAACTATCAAACATACTTTAACTTACAAGAATTAAGGAAGCTCGGAAAAATAAGTGAAGAGAAATTTAGCTGCATTTCTTTGAAATTCTTAAAACCCCAAAAAATTAGCTCGCCGACTTCTGTTCTCCAAGAAAAACTAAATAATCTATTTCTCCCCAACATCCACTTCAACCCCACCATCCCTAACCAACTTAGCAATATCTCCAACCCTATCTCCCACAGACAATCTAATCACACGAACTCCTTGGGTTGCTCTGCCCATTACCCTAATATCCTTAACCCCGGTCCTAATCACAATCCCTTTTTTAGTTGAAACAACAAACTTATCTTTATCACCCACATTAATTGTGCTTACTACATTGCCTGTTTTATCAGTAACTTTCAAATTAATTACCCCCTTGCACGCACGAGAAGTTAATCTATAATCTTCAATCCTGCTTCTTTTTCCATAACCTTTTTCAGTGATTGTTAAAATAGAAGATTTTACATCATCAACAATTTCCAAGCTTACTACTTCATCTTCAGAACCTAACTTAATCCCGCAAACACCATAACTCGCACGCCCCATGCTTCTAACCTCATTTGAATTAAATCTAATTGCCTGCCCTTTCTTGCTCATTAACATAACTTCCTGTCCTTCTACGATTTTATCAACACCAACAACAGAATCAGAATTATCTAAAGGAAGATTAATTATCCTAACCCCGCTATTTCTTGGTTTTGCAAATAATTCCAATCTAATTTTCTTAACCTGTCCTTTTTTAGTAGCCATAAATAAATAATTCTCAAACTTTTTAACAGCCATTACGTTAGTAATTACATCATCTTTTATATTCAATAAATTAACAATTGCCTGTCCTTTTCCATACCTCTGTGTTTCAGGAACCTTATATGCTTTTAACCAAAACAATCTGCCACGTCCAGTAAACAATAACAAATTGTCATGTGTAGAACAACTAATTATCTGCTTTACAAAATCCTCGCTAGTCAGTTCTGCGCCAATAACTCCTTTCCCACCCCTCCTCTGCTCATGATAAACTCTAAAAGGCATTCTTTTGATATAGCCCTTATCAGTTATTGTAACAACAACATCTTTTTTCTGCACCAAATCCTTTTCTTTCAACTCTTTAACTGACTGAAGAATACTACTTCTTCGAGCATCCCCATAATTTTTCTTAATCTCATTTAATTCTTTCTTAATTATTTTCAAAATTTCTTTTTCATCACTTAAAATCTTTTTCAAAACTTTGATCAACTCAAGCAAATCTCTTTCTTCTTTTTTTAATTTCTCATGTTCTAAAGAAGTAAGCTGCTTCAAAGTAATCTCTAAAATAGCTTCTGCTTGTTTTTTGCTAAGTTTAAATTTTGTTTGAAGCGAAACCGAAGCATCTATAGTTGTCCTGCTTTTCTTAATTGTCTCAATAACTTTATCTAAATTCTTTAAAGCAATTAACAAACCCTTAACAATATGCTCTCTTGCTTCAGCTTTTTTCAAACCAAACTCAATTCTCTTTCTAACAATCTTTCTTCTATAATTAATATAACACTGAATTATCTGCCTCAAATTAAGCTGTCTTGGAATCC
>JAUUWR010000054.1 GCA_030588935.1 bacterium
AGAAGTAGTCCCTAACACAACATTTATAAAAGGTTGTGTAGTGGGTAAGATATGTATATTATTAAAAAAACAATTTCAGGGCATGATTATTATTATTTGAGAGCGAGTGTTAGGGATAAAGGGAAAGTTATTAGCAAGAATATTGCTTATTTGGGTAAGGATAGGAAGGATGCTGAGAAAAAGGCGAAAGGGATAATTAAAGGGATAGAATCTAAAACTCTTTTAACTAATAATCTTATAAAGAAGAGAGCGAGAGATGGTGAGATTAAGCGCGATATTGAGGAGAAGATTAGAGGTATTGAAAAAAATAAGATAAAAAAAGAATTAACAATTGAGGATCTGGCAAATTTTTGCAAGAAAAAGGGTTTTGTTTTTAGGTCGAGTGATATTTATGGGGGTTTTTCTGGTTTTTGGGATTTTGGTGGACTTGGTATTGAGCTTTTTAATAATATTAAGAAAGAATGGTGGGATTATTTTGTTCAGGAAAACGAGAATATGATGGGAATAGAGAGTTCTATTATTTCTCATCCAGTTATTTGGAAAGCTTCTGGTCATTTAGAAAGTTTTAAAGATGTAATGGGAAAATGCAAAAAATGCGGCAAGCTTATGAAATTAGAAGAAGGAGAATGTTCTTGCGGCGGCAGTTTAGAGAAAGCAGAGGATTTTAATTTAATGTTTGAGACTAAAGTTGGAGTAGATGAAAGTTCTGATGTGGCTTATTTGAGGCCAGAAACAGCTCAAGGAATGTTTACTGATTTTAAACTTGTGCAGCAAACTTCAAGGCAGCAACTTCCTTTTGGTATAGCTCAAATAGGAAAATGCTTTAGGAATGAGATAGCTCCCCGCGACTTTTTGTTTAGGAGCAGAGAGTTTACAATAGGAGAATTTGAGTTTTTTATTCATCCTGATGAGAGGGAATGCAGTTTACTTAGCAAGAAACATTTAAATCTAAAAATTAATTTGGTTGATTCTGAAACTCAGAAAAAAGGAAAACAAGAGGCAAAGGAAGTTAGTGTTGGGGAAATGTTGAAAAAAAAGAAGCTGGGTGACTGGCATGCTTATTGGCTTGCAGAACAGGTTTTGTGGTTTAATGGTTTGGGATTGACAGACATAAAAATAAGGGAGCATATGAAAGATGAGTTGAGTCATTATTCTTCTGCAACTTTTGATATAGATTATGAATATGTTTTTGGCAGCAAGGAAGTTGCAGGTATTGCAGACAGAGGACAATATGATTTGAAACAACATCAAAAAGAAAGTAAGCAAAGCTTGGATGTTTTTGATGAAGAATCTGGCAAAAAGGTTGTTGCAAGAGTTATAGAGCCCACTTTTGGCATGGAAAGAATTTTTTTAGCTGTTTTGACAAAAGCATATTTTTATGATGAATCAAGAGGCAATGTTGTTTTGAGATTGAATCCGAAATTATCTCCAATTAAAGCAGCTGTATTTCCTATTGTTAAACAACTAAAATATATTAAAATGGCTGAACAGATTGTAAATGATTTAAAAAAAGAGTTTAATGTTATTTATGACAAATCTGGTTCAATTGGCCGGAGGTATTCAAGAAATGATGAGGTAGGAACTCCTTACTGCATAACTATCGACGATAAAAGCCCTAAACAGAAAGACTGCACTATTAGGAATAGAGATGATACTAAGCAGATTAGAGTTAAGATAAAGGATTTAAAAGAAGTTATAAAGAAGTTGATTAATGGAGAGATAGAATTTAAAAAAGCTGGGAGATTAGTTGAGACGAGGAAAAAATAGGTATTAATAAGGCTCGCTCACTTTGTTCGCTTACTTATATTATAGACTTATAATAAATAAAATATTAATAGGGCGATTGAGAAGCTTTAGGTTTATGAGTATAGCTTAATGATGCAATAAAATATTAAGAGATAAAATATAAAATGAGATGGAATCTTAAAAGAGAGCTGGCAAGAAAATTTGTTCACTTATTCTCAATTTTCATCTTGTTTGTTTATTTTATTGCTGCAGATTTCTTTGACAGGAATATTGCTTTATTAATTTTAGTTTTGGTTTTGATTGTATCCTTGGAATTTGAATATTTAAGAATAGAAATTGGAAGGAAAATTCCTTTTTTTAATTATCTCTGGAAATATTTAAGGAGGAAAAAAGAAAAGGGGAAATTGGGCGGGGAGGTTTTCTTTTTAATCGGAAGTATTTTGGTTTTGTCTATTTTTGATATAAGAATCGCTATGGCAGCTATTTTAATGACAACTTTTGGAGATATGGCTGCTGCGTTGATTGGAAAAAAATTCGGCAAACATTATTTGAAATTATTAAAAGACAGAGCATGGGAGGGCATATTTGCAGAATTTATCGTCGATATAATAATTGGTTTTATTATTTTTATTGCAGTGGGTTCTGGTTTAATTTATGATTTAAAAATTTGGATGGTTATTTTAGTAATGGCATTGACTGCGACTTTTGTTGAAACAATTATTTATAAAATGGATGATAATTTATTAATCCCGATTTTTTCAGGATTTAATGGGCAGATTGTTTTGCTTTTATTAAACTGGTTTTTTTAGAAAAAATAGCTAAGAAGATGTGAAGACAAGAAATAAATATCTATAATAAATAAAATATTTATGGCTCGGGGTAGAAGATTAAGCGAGCATAAAAGAACTTAAGCTGTTCATCTGAGAAGCTAATAAAATTTATATCATATTAGATAAAAAGAAAAATTTGGCTGTCCAAAGGCGACAAATTTTTCATTAATATAAATAACATAAACTAAAAATGAGAAAAAAATTAAAATCAAAGATATTTATCGCGGTTCTTTTTTTGATAGTAATTGGAATTTTATTATTGGTTCTTTTTAATTTAGATTATTTTAATGAGGTTGTTGAAGATTATGTTAAAAAATATGGTTTGATTGGAATTTTGGTTTTGAGTTTTTTTGCAGATTTGTTAGAGCAGCCAATTGGGCCGGAAGTTTCAGCTTCACTTGGTGTTTTGTTTGGTTTGAATATAGTGCTGGTGCTGGTTTTTTCTATTGTTGGGAGTTATGGTGGGAGTTTAATTAATTATTTTATTGGAAAGAAATATTTGTCTTTTGAAGTAAAGCAAGCTTTGGATTCTGGAGATTATAAGCGATGGTATAAGCTTTTTTATAAATATGGAAAGTTGGCTTTGGTTTTGGCTGCTATTAGTCCTATTCCCTGGGTTGCTTTTTGCTGGTTAGCAGGGAGTTTTAAAATGAAGATAAGGCAATTTGTTCTTTATGGGCTGATTCCAAGGGCTGCAAGAATTTTGACAGTTGTTTTGTTTGTCTGGTATTTATATGCTTTTTTGGTATAATATATTTTCTATTACCTATTTATTTTTAAAATAAAGTTGTTTATTATATCTGAAGATATTAGTAATATAAAATAAAGTCTTAGAAGAGAAGACTAATTTGATATGGTGAGAGATTAGGAGAGTTTTGATTAATAAAATGGAGAGGATATGCTATGTCTGATAAAAATAAGGTGCATTATGTGGTTGTAACAGGGATTCTTGTAAAAAATGGGAAATATCTGATTACAAAAAGAGCTGATTGGGAAAAAGCATTTCCTGGAATGTGGACAGTTCCTGGGGGGAAGTTGGAAGTTTTGGATTATGCATTAAAACAAAAAGATACTGGTTCTCATTGGTATAATGTTCTTGAGAATTTGCTGAAGAGGGAAATTAAGGAAGAAGTTGGATTGGATGTTAAGAATATTGGTTATGTTACAAGCTTGGTTTATATTCGGCCTGATGAGGTTCCTTGTTTGATTATAAGTTTGTTTGCTGAACCAGAAGAAGGAGAGATTAAGTTATGTGATGCATTAACAGAATATAAATGGGTTGATATTAATGAAGCTAAAAATTATGAATTAATTGAAGGGATTTATGAGGAGCTTGTTATTTTAGATGAGTTTTTGAAGAAAGGGAAAGATATGGAATGGGGGAAGGAAGGATAATGTTTAAAAATATGTGAGCAGTTTACTAATATTATAATATTACTAACTTTACAAGAATATAAGTTCGAGAGATGAAGATGCTTAAGCGTGAACAGCTCATCGATAGAGCTTAATGAATTATAAAATATTAGTTAAAAATAAATAAAAATGGAAGACTGCATATTTTGCAAGATTGTGAAGGGAGAAGCTCCTGCAGAAAAAGTTTATGAAGATGAGAATTTTATTGGGTTTTTAGATGTGAATCAGGTTACAGATGGGAAAACCTTGATTGTTCCTAAAAAACATTATAAAACACTTTTAGATATGCCTTCAAGTCTTGGTAATGAAATGTTAGAAGCTATTAAGAAAGTTGGTTTGGATTTGATTGATAAAGGCAAGGCAGAGGGATTTAATGTTTTAATAAATAATTTTGAAGTTGCAGGGCAGGTTGTTCCTCATGCGCATATACATATTCTTCCGAGGAAGAAAGAGGATGGGTTGAAAAGGATGTATTTAGAGGATGCTAAGAAATAAAGTTTTTAGTATATAAATATTTAAAAAATCTTGTTTTATAAGTTTTTGATGGGAGAAAATGAATTAAAAACCATACCTGAACAAAGGTTTAGTTATGATGCTTGGGTTATTTCCAAAGAATTTTGTGAAGTAATTGATAGGCTTCCATATTATTCAGGGGTTATTTTAGAAGGTGGTGAGAAAGTTAATCTTGGTTTTATGAGGGGTAGTGGTTTTAATCCGATTATTTCTTTGGATACTTATTTGAAGGGGGTCATTTATGCTAAACTTAAAAGTAAATGTTCTAATACTTATGTTCCAAGGGAATTGGAATCTAAAGTAAATGAAAGGATGGAAAAACTTTTTAGAGAGGATATTCAGCCTTTTAGTTTAGTAGGATTTGATTGTTCTGTTAATGAAATGTTAGAGAGATTACAAAAAGAGGATTCTCAGAAATAAAAATGGCTCTGGGGAGAGTTAAACTCCCGACCTCCTGCTTATGAGACAAGCGCTCTAATCGCTGAGCTACAGAGCCAAAATTAAAAGCTAATTTTGGTTTAAAAAGTTATTGCATTATTATTAATATTTATAATTTTACAAGAATATTAAGCAGGCAGAAGAGAACTTAAGCTACTCATCTGTAGAAATTAATAAGTTTAGCATTAGTGATAAAAAATAAAACAAAAACAAATAAAAAGCCGGTTTGTTATATAATATAAAATGGGGTTAGATGATATTTTGGGTTTTAATGATATCTTGAATAATACTAATGTTAGTATTTGGGAGGTTTTTCCTCCTGAACTGGTTTCTCAAATTGGGAGCTTAATAACGATTTTAAAAATAACTGGAATTGTTGTTATTGGTTATATTATCTTTTTGCTTATTAGATGGATTTTTAGTATTAGAAGACATAGGAAAATAAATAAGATTTATAAAAAGGTTTATGAGATAGATAGGAAGTTAGATGTTCTTGTGTCAAGGAGGAAATTGGAGAAAAAAGAAAAGAAACCGGAAGTTAAGGAAAAAGAAGGATTAATTAAGCGATTATTTAAGAGGAAATCTTTAAAGTCTAAGAAAAAAAAGAAATGATTTACCCCTTAACCAACACAATCTCAATCGCAGAAACATTGATTCTTTTTCCTTCTTTGTTTTCAAAAGCTTCGCTTGAGATTTTTATATCTTTTACTTGTATATTTTCTTCTTTTAAGAAAGTTCTTCTGGAAACTTCTACAACATCAACTGCTTTTGATATGAATTTTCCTCTTGCAGAAACAATAACTTCGTTTTGCCCCTTATTTTGGAATTGCATTACAACGCCTGTAACATAATTCATGAACGGTTTTATTCCTATGAAAATTGTGTTGTCCTTGTCGGTTTTAGAAATTTTTTTCTCTGATTTTTTTTCTAAATCTTCTTCTGAAGCAAGGGGTTTTGTCTCTTCTGTATCTTCTGGTGTTTGCCCTTCTTCTGGCTGAACTGTTTTCTGTTCTTCTGTCATTTTAGTTGTTATTTATTTTACTGAACTCTCTTTTTTTCTGAATTTTCTTTGGTTTTAAGTCTTGTTATGTATCCTGCAATCTGATTTCTTATTTTTTTACTAGGCATTTTTACTTTAAGTACTTTTTTATTTTCTTCAAAATCGCCAGTAAATTGGTTTTTTCTTTTTAATAATGCGTTTGCAGTTCTTTTGACAAGTTTTGATTTTATTCGTCCCATAATATTAGGTTTGGTTTGGGGTTTTTAAATTTTTGGTTCATTACATCCACGGCAAGGATACCTCTGCCTTAAGGCAGAGTGAGGAATTGCCGTCT
>JAUUWR010000092.1 GCA_030588935.1 bacterium
ATCAAAGCTCTTCTCATCCTTTCTGCATGTTCTATATCAACACAAAAAACAATTGTTTTAGAAAACCTATCTGTGTTTTTTAAAAATTCAGTTATTTTTTTAGCAACTACTTTTGTTCTATCATCAATAACAATTGTTTTATCAAATTCTCTAGATGTATAAACGTCATCCGGAATTTCACGCCCATATTTATCTTCCTCTCCTTTTTTTGGCCTATAACCTTGAACATCTTTATCTATTACAACTTTAATTACTCTGTATGGAGCAAGAAAACCGTCTTCAATCCCTTGTTTTAAAGAGTAAGTATAAATTGGTTCCCCGAAATATTCTATATTTGAGATTTTTTTGTCTTCTTTTGGGGTTGCAGTCATACCAATTTGTGTAGCAGAAGAGAAATAATTTAATATTTCTCTCCATGCAGAGTTTACTCTTGCACTTCCCCTATGACATTCATCAACAACAACTAAATCAAAAAAATCTTTAGAGAATTCCTTGTAAATATTTTTCCAATCCTCATTTCCAGAAATTCCTTGATAAAGAACCATATACATTTCATAAGACTTATCAACTTTTCTTTTAGAAACTTTAGTTATTACTTTTGAAAGTGGTTTAAAATCATTATTTTTGGCTTGATCAATTAAAATATTTCTATCCGCAAGATAAAGAACTCTTGGTCTTTTATTATTAGGTCTCCAACTATGCCTCAATCTCCAAATAATCTGGAAAGCAGTATAGGTTTTACCTGTTCCTGTTGCCATTACCAATAAAATTTTCTTTTGTCCTTTGGCTATCGCCTCAACAGTCCTATTGATTGCAATATCTTGATAGTATCTTGGTTCTTTCCCTTCTTGTTCATAATGGTAATCCGCTGTAACTACTTCTTCAACATTTTCAGTTATATTCCTATATTCTTTATATTTTTTCCAAAGTTCCTGCGGAGAAGGGAATTTATCTAAAGGCATTTCTTCGTTCTTCCCAGAAACTAAATCTTGGAGAATAAAACCATCCCCATTTGAACTAAAAGCAAAAGGGATGTCCAATATACCAGCATAGTCTTCTGCTTGTTGTAATCCAGCTCCGATAGAGTGTTTATTATCTTTTGCCTCTACAACTGCAAGAGGAACGTTGTTTTTATAATAAAGGACATAATCTGCTTTTTTTGGCTTCCCCCTTTTAATGGTTTTTCCATAAACAATTATTCTCCCATCTGTAAAATAAACCTCTCTTCTTACTTGCCCTTTTATATCCCATTTAGCATTTTCTATAGCAGGAGTAATATACTTCATACAAATATCTATTTCAGTCATTTGTTTCTTATCCATAATTTCATTAAGAACCCCTATTTTAAAGTCTTTTCTTTCCAACTCCAATATTTATTTTTTCCTATAATAACATGGTCTAAAACCTTTATATCTAAAAGTTCTCCCACATCTACTATTTTCTTTGTAATCTTTAGATCTTCTTCACTTGGAGTAGGATCTCCGCTAGGATGATTATGAACCAATATAATCCTTGCTGCAGAATTCTTTATTGCAGGTTTAAAAATTTCCCTTGAATCAATAATTGACGCATCTAAAACACCTTTAGTAATTAATACGTCTTCAATAAAGTGATTTCTATTATTTAAAAGTATAACAATAAAATTTTCTTGTTTTTCATCTTTAAGTTTTTCATACATAAACCCAAACACTTTTTTAGCAGAAGAGAGGAATCTTACTGGTTTTTGTGAATTTTTATGCCTTTTTCCTAGCTCAGCCATTGCTAAAATCTGCATGGCTTTACTTGATCCAATTCCTTTTATCTTTTCAAGCTCTTTTAATGAACATTCAAATAATTTGTCTAACCCATATTCTTTTATTAACCTATTAGATACATCCACCACATTCTCATTCACAGTTCCAGTTCTAAGAATAATAGCAAAAAGCTCTGCATCACTTAATGTTTCAGGCCCATATTTAAGAAAACGTTCTCTCGGTCTGTTTTGTTTTGGAATATCCTTAATCTTCATAGATCATATAAGGACACCAAATTTTTAATGTTTTCTGTTACTATATCGGAGAGGTTGGAAATTTATAAAAAGTTTCTTCCCTCTAAAAAGCCATAAAAAGAGGTTCGGAGGGACCTCTTAAAGAGTTCTAGTTCCTCCAAGAAAAAAGCAGAGAACCAATTAGAAGGAGGATTGATAAAAAATGTTTTTATTGAGAAGGAATAAGAAAGGTTACTGGTATTTCGGAGTAGGAAGTCTATTCCTTTTATTGGTTATCTTATTTATAGGAATTAGTTTAGTTAGTCCAAATCTAGGGGAAGCAATAACAAATTCCTTGAGTCAATTATTTGGTTCGGTTAGCTAAGTTCTTTATCTAATAGGGGATGATCTATACTTAGAATTTTACTAGCGATAGCTTTCCTCTAAGAACCCCCAACTTTTAGAGTTTTCTATTCAAATTCATCATATTTTTTATTAGAACCCCTTGCTTTTTCTATTGGATATTTCTTTTTACTCTTCTCCATTTTTCTATCAAAAGCCTCGCTTATATCTATATCATACTTTTGTGCTAATCTAAATAAGAAATACAAAATATCAACAACTTCACCTTCTATTTCTCCTCTTTTCTTTGGATTTTTGAATAATTCTTCTACTTCTTCCTTCGATTTAAATCTAAAATGTTCTAACAGTTCTGAAGCTTCTATAGAGAGTGCCACAGCCAAATCCTTTGCACCATGAAACTGATCCCAATCTCTATCCTCACAATATTTTTTTATAACTTCTTTAATTTCCTGTATTTTCCTTTCGTGGTCTTTAGCCATTATTTTCCAACAAAGAACCCCCAACTTTTATTCTTTTCTATCATACATTTATATTTCATAATCTTTAAAAACCCCCAAACAATAAGAAAAACATGTCAATAGAAAAAGAAATTAGAAAAAAAATCAAGAATGCATTTTTTTGTCCTAGGAAAGAAACCGAGAGATCTGGATTTAACAAGAAACTTCCTGAATTTATAGACAGGGCAAAATTTCTTGAAGAAAAATTAAAACCAGAAGAAAAACTTCCGGTCGGAGTAGAGAAAAATGAACTTTTCGGTTCCACTCCTTATGCTATTTACTTAAAACTTCATAAGAAAGGAGAAAAACCAGAAAGAGTACTTGTGCTTAATTGTTTAGGAAGAATATCATACCAGTTTAAATATTTTCAAGGGCCATAAAACCCCCAACTTTTATGCTTTTCTATCATACATTTATATTTCATAATCTTTAAAAACCCCAAAACAATCAAAAAAACATGCTAAAATCAAAACCAGGAGAAAAAGTTATACTTAGATTTAATGAAAAACCGCCTAAATGGTATGAAATAGTTCATTTAAATAAACTTGCCCCCGGAACCCATTTAGAAGGACCAATTAGTAGAAATGTTTCTATTGCTGATTACATGATTGGGGGAAATCATCCTAATGGCTATCTTATTGGAAAGCGTTATGATTCAAGAATAAGAGGAGTAATAAATGATGTTTTAGTG
>JAUUWR010000063.1 GCA_030588935.1 bacterium
AGATTTAAGAGACCTCTACAAAAATGATATAAATAAATTAAGGAGGATGAAGGTTTGGAGGAGATGATGGTAAGGAGAAAAAGAAGCCCAAAAGAAATTATTGAAAGTGAAGGAATAAAAGGAATAGAAGATGTTTATGCAAAATTTCCTGGAAAAGAAATGGTTAAGATAAGTGCTCCAATGAGTTTTGAAGATAGATGGTTTTATAGAGAACATGGAACAAGCCCTGATATGAAAAAACTCAAAAAATTATATAAACAATATGATAAGAAAAAGTATCAGATTTTACATACACATCCTACTGCAGAAACAACATCATATAGAAGTTTACCAAGTGGAGCTGATTTAAAGTTTTTTCTTAAAGACAATGCGACAAAAACAATGATTGTTGCTCAAAGAGATGTTCATAGTGGAGATTTAGGAGGATATTTTATCATAAGGAAGGGAAGAGATTTTAAACCTCCCGCAAAAATTTTCAGCTCACTACTTTCTAAGAAGAGAAAAGAAATAGATAAAAGAATGGAACAGTATGATAAAGATATAGAAAAAGGGGAGAGACCAGAAGAAGCTTATAAGGATCTCTTAAAAATTTCAGATAAATATGATTTGAAAGTACGAATTGCCCCAGTTAAAGGGTATAGATTTAGTAAACAAAGAGGGCAATTTGTATCAAGAGGAAATTCAAAAAAGAGGACGCTTGAATCAAAAGTAGCTTCAGTGATTGGAATCTCTCTCTTAGCTTCAATACTCTTTTCATCTTCAGTTTTAACAGGCTTCACAATATCCAACCTAACTCAAAAAACATCAAATATAATGGGAATAATATTATTTATTATAGGATTAATAGGTTCTCTCTATTATTTTAAAAGGAAAAAACAAAAATGAACATCAAAGAACTACAAGACAAAATAAAAGAATTTGACACAGCAAGGGGCTGGAAAGATAATTGGAATATTAAAGACTTATTATTAAATATAACAGAAGAGGGAGGAGAATTATGGGATTTAATTAAATGGGTTGATGACGAAAAACAAAAACAAATAATTAGTGAAAAAAAAGAGGAAGTTTTAAATTATATAGGAGACACTTTATTTTTATTATTAAAAATTGCAAATCAAACAAAAGTTGATTCAGAAAAAGCTTTACAAGATACATTACAAGAATATGAAAAAAGAATGCCTGCTGATAAAATGAAAGAAGTCAAGCATGCAAATAAATTAGCAGGAGGTGTTGATGATAAAGATGGAAATTAAAGAGTTGCAAGAAAAAATTTACAAATTTGAAAAAGAGATACTTGGAAGTGGGCTAAAAGATTTTAAAAAAGAAGAAAATGTCAAAAAAGTAGAAGAGATAGCCAAGGAACTAATTGATTTATTAGAATATAATTTCATATTCAGATTTGAAAAATTCTATTCAGATGGTAATATTGACATAGTGGGAAGTTTTTTAAAAAATAAAAAAAGAACAATAAGAAAATATGAAGGACAAGGATTTTTTTGGGGTGAAGCTTATGGAATAGAAGCATTACATATGGATAAAGATTTTTTTATGAGATATCTCAAAGAATTATTTTTCCCATGCTTTTTTGATTATCAATTAGAAGATTCTAAGAAAATTATAATCTTAACTCATGATGGAGATTTAAAAGTAAAACTAAAATGACAATCCTAACCCTAAACAAACAACAACTTGAATCTCAAATAGGGGAAATAGATGAAAAAATGCAGGACAAAATTAGCATGTTTGGAACCCCAGTAGAAAACATAACAGAAACAGAAATCTCCATAGAAATCTTCCCAAACAGACCAGATTTATTATCCCTACAAGGATTATTAAGAGCTCTCACAGCATTTTTCAAAAAACCAGGACTTAAAAAATACAAAGTAGAATCTTCAAGAGAAAAACTAATAATCGAAAAATCACTACCAGAACAATGGCCTTATGCACTAGCATGTATTGTAAAGGGAATAAAATTTGATGATGAAAAAATAAAGGAAGTTATTGATATACAAGAAAAAATAGGTGCTAGTTACCATAGAAATAGAAAAAAAGGTGGTTTAGGGCTCTACCCATTAACCAAAATAAAATTCCCAATTAGATTCATTGGTATGAAACCTGAAGAAATAAAATTCAGACCATTAGAATTTCCTAAAGAAATAAATGGAAGACAAATACTTTCTCAACATCCAACTGGAAGAGAATATGGACACATATGCAAAGATTGGAAAGTATTCCCAGTTTTTATTGATAGCAACAACATCATAATGTCAATGCCTCCAATAATTAATTCTCACAATGTTGGAAAAATAGATGAAAATACAAAAGATGTTTTTATTGAAGCAACAGGTAATGATTACAACGCATTAAAATTGGGAATTAATATGCTTGTAACTGCATTAGCAGATATGGGTGGAAAAATATATTCAATAGATTGCGAATACAAAGGTGGAAAAAAGATAAAAATTCCAGATTTAGAACCAGAAAAAATGTCTTTCTCAATTGAAAATATAAACAAAACATTAGGATTAGAATTAGATGAAAAACAAATAAAAAACTTATTTGCAAAAATGGGAATTGGTTACGAAAAAACAAAATCAAGCTCAACAGCCCTTATTCCTGCTTACAGAACAGACGTTTTACATGAAATTGATTTATCAGAAGAAATAGCAATTGCTTATGGCTACAACAACTTCCAGCCAGAAATTCCAGACATTAGCACAATTGGAGAAGAAGATTCAACAGCAATATTCAAACATAAGGTTGCTGAAATATTAATCGGATTAGGATTATTAGAGATCTCAACTTACCACTTATCAACAAAAGAAAAACAATTTAAAAAAATAGGGATTAAAGATTTTAAAAACCAAATGATTGAAGTTTTAGATTCAAAAACAGAAAATAATATCCTTAGAACTTCTCTTCTTGCACAATCAATCCAAATCCTATCTGAAAACTCAGATGCAGAATATCCTCAAAAAATCTTTGAACTTGGGAAAATCTTTTACCACGACGACAAATCAGAGACTCAGATAGGAGAAAAAGAAAATCTCTGCATCTCCTTATGCCACGAAAAAGCTAATTTCACAGAAATCAAACAAGTCCTTGACTACCTAATCAAAATGCTCAATATAAATTATGAAATTAGAGAAACACAACATCCGTCATTCATTAATGGGAGATGCGGCGAAATAATAATTAACAACAAACCAGTAGGAGTTCTCGGAGAAATCAATCCAACTGTTTTAAAGAATAATAAAATTAAGATGCCTACGGCATCTTTAGAAATATCAATAGAAAATCTACATTTCCAATAACTTACAAAATATATAATACACAATAAAAGAATTTATAAAATAATTTCTATTTCTGAGTTGAAATTAAAAAGGATTAAAAAATGGTTAATTTTATTTTTTTAGAGGATTATAAAATAAATAAAACTTTAGAGAAAAAGATATATGATCTACAAGGGGTAAAAGGAAAAATAATCGAAACTGAATTAGGAGCCCTAAAAGGAGGGATAATCGAAGGGATAAGGTTTGAAGACAGTCTTGCTCTCCATACACTAAGAATAAATATTGGTGAAGGAGATGTAGTACTACATATGGCAAAAGAAGCTTTGAGAGCAGTAGAACTTGAATCACTCAAAGATTCTAGTGACAAAAAAAATATTCTTGTTAAATTTAGACCAGATATTACAAGAGCCCACCTTAATGGAGAATACCAAAAATTTGATTTGGATTTTTCAGATTTAGAAAAAGGGATTTCAAGTAAAACAGTTAAAAGTTTGGGGGAGATATTAAAGTATCACGGAGCAATAAAATGTATTGTTCCTTCATGGTATCTTGAGGATTGGGTTAGAATTCCTTCTTTTAGAAATAATAATTTAATAATAAGAATGGACTCAAAAAGTCTTTATGGAATCGGATTTGGTAAGGTCCAAAAATCTTCCAGTTTACCTGCATATGCCCACAAGAAAGAAAATATTTTTTATTGGGATTGGCATACTAGAGATAAAATGGAAAGGAATTATCCTAATCAAGGATGTGGAACAGATCTTTATAAAGATTGGGCTTGCGCTAAAGTAAAAGTTAAACCAACAAAAAAAGATTAATTTTAATAAATCAATTATAATAAGTTATTTTGGGTTAACCAAAATAACTCCCACTCTCCTTTTTAAAATTCCCGCTACCACTATTAACCATCTTATCAACAATTCCCAAAACATCTCCTTTAATTTTAGAAAAAAAACTAAAAATCTTTTTAATAAATTCAGCTTCCTTTTCTTCAGCATAATCTAAATCCAATTTCACAACCTCGACTTCTAAATTTCCCAACTCCTCATAAATTTTATTTAAACTTTCTTTATCTTCCTTATCTAGTTTTTTAATTAATTTAAAAAAGAAAATCGGAGCATTGCTGGGATTCAAAATAATTTCAAAAAATCTAAGATAACCCGCAACTCTTTCAGAAATTATTTTTCTTATTTTCCTGAGAAAAAATTCTGTCTCGCAAGCTTCTAAATCTTCTATATAAAAAAAAACATTTAACTCAGAAAATCCAGGCAAATCATATTTCTCCCCGAAAACAGCATATTTTTGTTTTAGTTCTTCTAAAGTGATTTTGTCTTCCATTTTGTTATTTTATCCAATATTATTTTTTATCTAAAATCTTTATGAATTATTAAGCCTCACAGATGAGAAGCTTAAGCTTATACTTCGACCCATAGATATTTTTTTACACTATAAGTTAAAAGAAAAATTTGGTTAGTGAAGCTTCCAAATTTTTCAAAGTAATATATTCATCAGAATAAACCTTTATAAAATTAATTATATTAAGAAAATATTATTAATGTTCTCTAAGATACTTACAATCTTCACGAGGCACTGGTAAATTCCCTAATTCTCTTGCAACCCCCACTAAACCAGTATAATCATTAGATTTTATTTTTAATCCAGGCCAACCATATTTTCTATAAGATTGTAATAATTTGCCAAAACTAACAGTAGGGACAATAATCACAGTATTTCCACGCAATATTACTACTTCTGCAGATACTGCGTTTTCCTCATTTGTATACCCATAACTACAAACTTTTGTAGGAAAATCTAAAGCAATTTTTCTTGCCTTATTCAATTTTCTTAAAGAAACTAACATTTCAGTTTGTCCAGGCCCTCCTGCCAGAGTTTTTCTTTGTTCTTCAGGCCTGTAAATTACTGAAAGCAAACCATCATTTACCATTACTAATTTAAAGTAAAAGAATTTATAAGCATTTATCTTATAAAAAATATATTTAAAAAACTAATAACCCTGGGAATATCATGCCCCAATAGCTCAGTTATGGTAGAGCATTACATTGGTAATGTAAAGGTCCTGAGTTCGATTCTCAGTTGGGGCTTTTCCTAAACCCCCACCCTCCCTTTAATCTTACTCATCAAACCATCCAACAATCTCTTCCCACCTCCAACTTTCCACTCTGCGCCATCGTCTGTGAATCTTCCTGCTATGTTTACATAAGCACCGCAATCACCTAAAGAAGTGCAAATCCTGTTCATTTTTTCAACCCATGCTTGCTCCAGACACTCTTTATTTTCCACAACTTTTTTCCCGCTAGTTAATCCTTTTTCATACTCTACAATGCAGACAGAATTTCCTAAACTACAAACACTTGAAGCATCCCCCTCGTTCCAGAATTTTAATCCATTAGGAACATTAGGAAGACAAGCTC
>JAUUWR010000013.1 GCA_030588935.1 bacterium
ATTAACAACAAAAGCCCTAGTAGAAACATTGTCATTTATATTAAATTCCAGAATTTGCTTGTTGACAAAAGGCTTTTCTGTCACAATCTTATCCAAAACCTGGTTGGAATTTTTAACTTCAGAAAAACTTGTTAAATGCAATTCCCCATTTCTAATAGTAGCGTTGCTTATTTCAACTACCCCTCCTTCAATCACCTGCCCCTTAACAATTAAATCAATATGATTTTCATCCCATAAAACAGTCCTTATATTGCTTGTGTCATCTGCTAAAACAAAACTACCAATCCTACCGCTCCTTCCGTTTTTATTATATTCCCTGACAGGAAACATATTTATTATTTTCCCAACAAGATTTATTTTTTTCATTCCAGGAACAATCTGAGCTATCTTAATCATCTGCTTGTCAAAATTAACCCCGAGCTCAGCAGCAATAACCTGGGCAGCTCCTTCCTTGCTAATAAGCCAAGAAAGCTTAGCCTGCTTAGCCTCTACCTTCCTCTCAATCTCCTCCACAGAAACCCCAGAACTCTTTGATATTAATTCAATCAGCTGTTGATAATTCCCATTTACCATCTTTTAATTCTATAAAATACCCAAAATCCTTTATAAGAATTATGTTTGTTGAAAACATACAAACCATCAAATCCAAACCTTTATAAACAAATTTTTCAAAATTGTATTATGGGAACTGCAATAATTAAAATGAAAATAATGCCTAATTCTCCAGATGCAAATTTGGATGAAATAGAAGAAAAGGCAAAAGAAATAATAGCAAAAGAGACAAAATCAGAAATTAAAACTGAAAAAGAACCTGTTGCATTTGGCTTAAATGCTGTTATTCTCACATTTACTTGGGACGAAGATAAATCAATTGATAACCTGCAGGATAATTTAAAAAAAATCCAAAATACAAGTTCTGCTGAGGTGATTGACTTTCGCAGAGCTTTCGGATAAATTGATATTAATAAGCAATAACCTAAACAATATCACTAAGTTACAAAATATTACGCTCTAAAGATGAGAAGCTTAAGAAAACTCATTTGAGTAGCTCGATTATTCATAAGATTCCAGAATAAAATAATATAAACCAACAAAAATGCTATCAAAAGAACAATCTGAAGAAATAAAAAAACAACTCCTTTTACAAGTTGACAAACTTCCTCAAGAAAACAAAGAACAGATTAAAAAATATATTTCTAAATTAAATGGAGAACAATTAGAAGAATTCTTAAAACAAAACAAAATCCAAATTCAGCAACCAGGGGTTACAGAAGGAGCAGCGCCCCTTGCCAAAGAAACTCAATGCATCTTCTGCTCAATTATAAAAAATCAAATTCCGTCAAATAAAATTGCAGAAAACAAAAAATCAATCGCAATACTTGAAATAAATCCTTTATCAAAAGGTCATTCATTAATACTGCCAATCGAACACACAACAATAGAAAAAATCCCAAGACAAGCATTAAGCTTAGCTCAAAAAATAACTAAAAAAATAAAAACAAAACTCAAACCAGAAGATGTCAAGATCGAAACCTCAAGTTTCCAAGGACATGCTATCATAAATGTAATCCCTTTTTACAAAGATGTCCCGCCTAAAAAAGAAAAAGCTTCTGAACAAGAATTACAAAAGCTTCAATCTAAATTAGAAACAAAGAAGAAAGCTCCGAAGACTATAAGAGTAAAAAAGATTTCAAAACTTCCTGAAGTGAGTTTTAGGATTCCTTAAAACAACCACCCAACCCGCCACATCAAATACAACAACCCCAAAAATCCAAACAAAAAACTCGGAGTAAAAGGAATTCCTTGTTTAATCAAAATCTTTTTCCTGCTTTTCCTAATCAACTTTAATTTCCTTTTAGAAACGCCTTCCCAATTAGACCTGATTTTTTTCCCGCCAACAACAATATCCCTATACAGCCAATCTCCTTCAGTCACCTCAGAAGGTTTTACTTTCTTAATCATACAGCTTTCTTCAACAGCTTTTGCAAAAATAAATAACACAGGAAACAACAAAATAACCAAGCCAATTAAAACAAATCCAGGCTGATTAATAAAAAAAGAAAAAACTACCCACAGCAAAGCAAAAACCAGGGCAATAAAGAACATTTTCTTATGCAAGGCATACTGCCTCCCAAACTCCTTGCTAAATTTCTTAAAATTTCTAGATATTAAACAAACAGCATAAATCAAAGCATAAACACTTCCCACGACTAAGAACAACAAAATAAAATATCCAAAAATCTTTAGATTAATTAACCAATGATAACTTAATGGCAAAACTGCACCAAGAGCCATCAGCAGTTTTGCATCTCCTCCTGCAAACAATCTTGAATAATAAAATAAATTACCCAAACCAAAAAATATTACAAGCCCAATCAAGCCATTTAAAGCAAACCAATAATTTCCATTAAAAATACTCACAGACGCTCTATAAGCCAACGCAAACACAATCAAGCTAAAATTCCATAAATTATCAACCTCTCTCCTCCTCAAATCCTGAACAACAGCTCCAACAATCCAAACCAGCCCCAGCACAACCAAAAACAAATTTTCATTATTAATTAAACTATTAATCATTCTCTCTCACCTTTTAATATAATAAATAAAAACCATTAATAAATATTTAGATAAGTAATTTTATAAACATTAATAGCCACATAATATTATGAAAAATAAAGATCTCTATGTTGTTGTAACAATCGCTATCCTTCTTTTAATCGCTGGAATTTATCTATTTTTTGGAAAAGAACCATTATCTAAGGTTCCTTTAAAAACATGGATTCTTGAAATTGCTATTTTCTTAGGATTTTTTTATTCATTGATTATTGGTATAGAAATCAGAAATAAAAATTTTAAATTTGTTTTTGCGGGATTACAAATATTTTTATTTGTCATCCTTATAATAATTTCATATTCTATATTTAAAATTATAAAACCAGTTTAAATCAAAAAATAATTAAATAATATAAAATTCATCCATCAACCTTCTTCCTTTTCTTAGTCCTGCCACTCCCCCCTTTCTTATATCTATTATAACGCGCCTTAGCCCGCTTATCTGTCTTAGTCTTTCTTCTTTGAGGTGTTGCGTAGTCCATTTTAAACTAAATTAGGACTATCCTGCTGGGCAAGTTAAATCATCACAATCTTTAGGATTTATTGCTGCCACATTACAGTTAGCATGTTTAGTTGTACCAACTGTTACCTCAGCACAATATGTCTCAGCATTCCCTGCAGCACAAGCTACTATACAATTTCTCTTAGCTTTTGACAAATCGTCCCCAAAAGCAGCTTTAATTGCTGTGCTAAAATCATCCCAGCCCATAACCAAAATAGAAACAATTCCAATCAAAACAATCAATCCTATAACTAAAAGGATTATTGTTGAAATCGCAAGTTGCACACCTCTTTTGTCTTTAATTTTCATAAAACAAATAAGAACTAATAGTTTTTAAAGTTATTCCTCAAATTTATAACAACAATTCTTACCAGCATTGTCTCCAGCATCAGATAAATCTCCTCCAGTATATACATCTGGCTTAGATGTAGGACAATCTCCTTCTATCCAATCCCCTCCAATACTATTACAAGTTTTAGTTCCTTCTCCACTAGAATCACAAGTAATCGCCTTACATTCATCTATTCCATATTTTGCATAATCAGAATTTGTGGCTAACGCATAACAATTAGTATCTTCTATATCATCCCCCTTTATTTTAAGGGTCCTAAGTTCAGAACAAAAATCATACTTCCCCCCAGTAGCACAGGCAATCTCACACTGGCTCACAATCTGCTGGACATTATTAGAAGGAGCAATCCAATCTTTAATACCACTCCAACCCATAGTAAACCCCACTATAAGCATAACTAAAACAATCACGCCTAATATTATCAAAATAATTGTAGTTATTGACAATCCCTGAGCTTTTTTACCTTCCATTAGCTTTTGATTTAACTTTTCTCAGAAAAGTTAGTTTTTTGTTCAAACTTGTTTTTCTAAAAAAGTTTGCCTCTTTCTTTAAATAAATAAATGATTATTCTTTTTAAATGTTTTTACGGATTAAAAGTATATGTAATTTCAATTAATTTTTCACCTTCCTTGCTCCAAACCCAAATCCCTTTTGGCGCATAACTTTTTTTAATTACTAATTTCCCTCCTTTTTCTTCAACACCATATAAATTAAGAACTTCTTTTCCAAAATTATCAGAAGAATAATTTGCAGACTCTGCTAAATTATAAACAGCTTGTAAATAAAAAACAGAATTTACTTTCCCATTAACCCTTCTGTCTTTGTCAACAGCATAAAAACTAAACAAAGCTGCAGCACACAAAGCTATGACTCCAATTACTAAAATTGTTATTGCAATGTCTGCTTTTTTGTTTTTCATTTTAAGTTTTAAGCAAAAGTGAACTACAACTTTCATGAAGTTCAAATTTCCTCCCTTGTAAATCCATAACTAAAGAATACTTAGAATTACTTGTATATTTTCCTTTTTCTATATCATTAAAAGATTTAACAGATTTGCCTTTTCCAGGAAAATAGTCAAAAACCCAGGCCCCACCATACTGAGATTCAAAACAATTTGGAACCCTTACTAAGATCTCTCTTAAATTAGCTCCTAACTTTTCATAATCTTCATTAATTAAAATTTGTTGTACACTTTCTCCATTTATTTTTGTTTGCAACAAAGCCAACAACATTTGTTCAGAATCTACAGCAGAAGATGTTTTACCTACTCCAACCGCCCCTTCAATCTTAAAAAGATTCTTAGCCCACTCAGATCCAGCCAAAACCCCAGCAGCATAAACAAAAATAATCACAACAACTAAAATAATTATAGTTGCAACTACCCAAGTCATTGTTGCACCAATTGTTCCTCTTTTATTATTTAACATTTAATTTTTCCCAACTGAAGAAGTAATCTGTATTATTACTCCTTCACCATTATTTAAAACATAAACTGCATCTGTATTGCATTTAGGAATCTTCTTGCCTTCTGCATTACAATATTCTAAAAAATCCTTTCTTCCCACTTTAATATCCTCTCTTAATTTTTCTGAACTATCAAAATCATACAACTTAATTAAAACACCATATTGCTCTTCCCCATCACACTTCTCAGTATTATCTCTAAAATCAAATTTACAAAAATCAATTAAATCAAAATCTTCTTTCAAAACTTCTCCATTTAATTCTCCTTGCCTAACCAAGCAATCAATAACTTTATCATTCAAAATCCCTGCTTCTAATTCTCTAACATCTAAAGGCGAACCATAAAAAATAATAACTCCAGATACAATCCCAACCCCAACCATAATATAAATTATAAAAAGATAAATACTCAACACTCTTTCACCTGCTTTTTTATTCATTTTTCTTCTCCTTAATAACTAAAAACAAATAATCTTCATCTTCCTTAATATTATAACCAACATAAACTCCATCATTAAAATAACCATATTCATAAAAACTCTTATCACTCCCCCTCACAACAACCAAATTCTTCTCCTTATCTATCTCAATACTTCTCACACGCTCAACCCCATTCTCCTCAGCTTCTTTAAAAAAATCCTTTAAATAAATTGAAATATCTGTCCCAGGCTTAGCAGCATCAATCAATAAAGTAACTTGCTTAGCTGTCTCTTCCTCCATCAAATGAACAGAAGAACTCTGCAAATAAATAAACACAAGCATAACTGAAAAAAAAACAACATTTAAAATGATAAAAATAACATTTTCATGCAAGATTTCTGCTTTTGTGTTCATTTTCATACTTCAGTAACAAATTTAGAACAGCCTAATTCTCCTAAATCTTTTGAACTAAATCTAACAAGAACAGGAGGGACTTGTTTTCCTTCCTTAAACCAAGACTCAACCCACTCAATCAACCCTTCTTCTCTAGGAATTGAAGTGGCTATTGCATATCCTTCTTTAATTTTAGGGTTTATTGCTCCTTTTTTCAAATTATCCTCATCATTGCCCCCATATAAATAATAAAAATAATTGTTATTACTATTTGAAACTTTATTCTCTTTCATATATTGGTATAAATCCTTATAAGAAATCTCGCTACCAATTTTAGCTTTAATTTCATCATCAAAATAAACCTTATAACAAATAGCACAAGAACCTTTGTCGTCATAGTCTACTTTTCCTTCTCCCATCATCCACCAGCAATCTGCTAATAAGTTTACCATTTCTTTAATTAATTTATTTTTATCCTCAACTTTAATCGTATCATCAACTTCTTCTTCACAATCTCCTCCCATGCTCAAACAAACATCCTGGGTTTTGCATTTTAAAGAAATAAAACCTCTGCCAACAACAGGTATTTTTGAAAAAATCCCCCGCATCATAACACTATTTCTGCAACTCTCTTTGTCAATCTCTCCTCCCAAATCCAGCATAAAAAAGAAAGCAATAATAATTCCAAAACTTATAATTAAGATTATGATTATTATCAACTGCCTTGAAGTAAGCTCGCCTCTTTTATTTTTATTTGTCATTTTTTATTTTTAACTTATATCTTACAAAATATTAAGCGCTTAATATGGATTCCTCTCTCAAACTTAAGCCCCTCATCTCCCTAACTTATGTTCTTGTAAAGTTAGTGATATCATAATATTAGTCCCCCCTCTCTTTATTTTCTTTCTATTAGACAATTAACCCATCATTCCTTTATATAAAAAATAAAAAGCTGTCAAAGCCATTATGAAAAAAACAAGCCACATTATAAGCTTCATCAAATTGCCAACCTGCGCTTTTTTATTTATTTTTGTTTTCATTTTTTTGATATTTCAAAACCTTCTTTGTCGCCGTATTTAATATCAAGATTAATTGGAGGGTCTTTTATAGGAATTGGTTTATTAATTACTTCTATCTTTTCATCAAAACTCTTACAAATTCCTAACGAATTACATTCTTCTAAAGATTTTTTTCTAATATTAAACAGATTCAAAAAAGATTCATAATTGCTAGGGATAACACAAATGCAAACACAATAATCTCTCTGACATTGTGTTGGTTTCGTTCCTTCACCCTTATATGGCCAAGCAATAATCCACCACTCTTCTTGAAAAGCTTTTTCTAAAAAAGAATCTGGAGAGGGATTCAAAATAATAGCTTCTGATTCTCCCTCCACCTTCGCTTCCTCCATCTTCTCAACCAACTCACCCAAAGTAGCCCCAGCTAACTGAAGATTCCTCTCATCCTGCGAATTAGAGTATAAACTAAACAACAAATAAAACAGCAAAAGCAAGCACAAAACAGCTATCACAACTTTTAAAGTATGTTCTCCAAGCAAAAAACCTTTTTTATTTTTCATTTTTATTCTATTTTTTCTGGAATCTTATAAATCAATAAGCTCTATTTGAGTAGCTTAAGCACCTAATCTCCCGAACTTAATATTCTTGTAAAGTTATTAATATTATTTTCTTATTAAATATTGAATCAATCCAAACCCAATCCCCTTAAAATAGGGAATAATATAACTGCTCATTGCAAAATAAATTCCCACAATAACCACAACTATAACTAATGCTGCAATTACCATTTTAATTAAATTATTTATTGTCAATTCCATTTTTTATTTATTCTATTATTCTTATATCCTCAGAAAATCTCCAAGATTTTCTGGGGCCCAAAAAATCTATTTGATTTTTTGTGCTTACAATTTATTAAGCTCTAATATGAGTTCATCACCCAAACTTAAGCCCCATCTTCCAAACTATTATTCTTGTAAGTTATTAATAATATTTGTTTCACAAATACCTCTTCTTTATTTCATATTAAACAATAAGAATCACTTAATAAATTTATTTATTTTATATAATTAAAAGAAATCTACGTATATCTAAGTTAGAATTTTCATTTTGCTTCTAGATTATATTTCAAACTCCCTTTGTCTGTTACTAATTCAATTAAGACCATCCCTTCTTCTATGTATTTTTGTCTTTGATTATCTTCTCTAATCGTAACTTTTGTTTCATCTTTCTTCTTATTATAATTAGCCCTTATTGTAAACTGTTTTCCTACGTAAAGATTTTGATCTAATCTCTTAAATTTTTTAAAACCACTTATATAAAAACGATTATATTTTAGCTTAACCTCTTGTTCATCATTATATTTTAAACTCAATATTCTAAAATGGATATAATTTCTTGATTTTTTATATCTTAATTTTAGAATTAAATTATTGCCAGCATCATCTGTTAAAGTATATGTTCTTATTTGTTTTTTCCACCATCTTCTTCTAGATATTTCTTCATAACTCACATCAACATCCTCATCTCTATTGTCCACACCTATAACAACTAAATCATTAATTTTGGGGTCAAATTTGATTATAGCTTCTGGGGGGGTTTGATCTGGCGCTGGAGCTCCACCTCCTCCTACTCCTCCACCTCCTCCAACAGGAGGAGGGACAGCTTTTGGTGAAACAAATACACTAAATTCAATAGAATTATTCAATTGCCCATCTGATATAATAACTGAAATATTACGAAAAGTATAAACATATTCAGAAATCCCAATAAAATTATATTCATCAGTAGTAGATACCAAAACTGAATCTAAATACCATTTTATTGCTATTGAATCTCCATCAGGATCAGAAACCTGAACTTTAAAAGTATGAGAATTACCTACTTCTACAAAATTAGGAATTGCTGGCGTAGCAGTAAATATTGGCGCCCTATTTTCTTGAGCACTAACTAAATTTAACATACTAGCAAATATCAAAACCACTAAAAACCCAAATAATATCCTCTTTTTCATATTTTATCTAACAAATTCATCTTTTTAAAACTTCTTGCAACTTCACCCACCTCTAAACAAATTCTTAATATAAGCTCCTAAATCCCACAATTTATCTTTCAGCACAACAGCCAAAACTATCATCACAGCCAACACAGCAATCCCAATTATCCACCACACCAAACTTTCAATAGCTACCCCTCTTTTTTTCATATATAACAAACAAAATAAATCTTAATAAAGTTAACTAACTAGCTTAAACAATGGAATTAGAAATATTTGATGGGAAGGGAAGACTTCTATCTAATGTCAAAAATTATGCAGAACATTATCAACGAGAATTATTAGAAGAAGCATTAAGTGTATTTTTAGATAGCTTACAAAATCCTAATTTTTCTAAAGTACTCTTAAAAATGATAGAAATTGAAAATCTAGAAGATAAAAAAAGCTTAGATGCCCAACTCGAAAAATTAGAAAAAGAAATGCAAGGAATAACTTTAATCTATTATGGAAGGAAAGCTTATGCCATAGCTAAAAAACAAAATCAAATTGCAACAAAGGGGGTTAAGTCTGTAGAAGACCCAACCAATCCTTTAAAAGAATTTAAAAATACTGCTATTTACCATTCTTTCAAATATGAAATAACTAATTTCATTGATTTAACTTCTTACAGAGTTCTATCCAACCAACCCGCCCAAGGCAATACCTGCAAGCAAAGACAAAGCAATTATTGAAATAAAAGCAGTTATTAAGTACAATAAACCTCCTTTGATTAAATTCCTGCTGATCTCATAAGTTTGTTTTAACTTATCTTCGCCCGCATCAATAACAACTAAAGTTCTTGTCAAAATGAAAATTATCTGGATAATATAGATTCCAATTGCTATCTGCATAAAGTATGGGGGAATCATATTAACAATATCAAACAACCTTGTTATCCCTCCAACTGTCCCAAACCCTGCTATTGCAGTTCCCCCGCCCCCTATCTCTGTCATGTTTTTCAACTGCCCTAAAATCCCTGTAATCATTGAAGCCAAGCCAACAACAATTCCTGCCAGCAAAGGGGCCAGAAAAACCATATTACTTTTCATATCTGAAACAACATCTGCAAGCAAATCTCTCAGCCTTTCATTAATTTTCTGTATATTTCTGACATATTCTGAAATGCTCATCAAACTTTGGGCAGCAACATCCAATCCTTTTTTCACCCCCTCAATTAAAATCCTCATACTTGTAGCAATTAAACTTGAAGGATAATAAACTAAAGCCCCCCTCTTAGGATTAAAAATAGCCTGCTCCAAACTCATTCCCATTGACTGAATATTTGTGTGAACTATTTTAAAGAAATTTTCTGTTTTCTGCCCCTTAGTAGACTCTGCAACTTTAGCAAATGCAATTTCAGCAGGCGTTCCATCTCCAAGTCTGTTTCCCAAGGTAAACAAAGAAGAATTAAATTCCTTTTCCAAATCCTTTGTTCGATCTCTTGCTTTAATTAATTCTTTTGTTTTCAGTGAAAAAGATAATGCGAAAAACATTGCAATTGAAAATGGAACAAACAAACTCAAAATCAGTGCTCCAACACCAAAAGGCCCGCTTCCATTAATAAAACCAAATAAATTTCCTTTTCCAAAAACTCCCAAACCTAAATCAGCAAGAGCATAATCCTCATTCAAACCAATTAATCCTGCCAAACTCCTAAAAAACAAAGGCAAAAGCCCTAGCAATAAAAATGGAAAACAAACCAATCCTGCTTTCAAATAAGGTTTGTTAGACTTATATTTATAATAAAGCGGATTTCTTTCCAATAAACTGGTTTCTCCATAACCTCCTGGTCTTTTCAACATTACCTGAGTCGTAAGATAAAACACAAAAAAAGGAATAATAATATTAAAACCAACAAAAACATGAGTCCATTTAATTACTCCTCCTAATAAAGTTGAGGCCAAAGGCAGCAAAGCCAAACCCAAGGTAGGCAAAACAATTCCAAGCATATATAAATTTGTAAGAGGCGATTTTATTGTATGGGTATATCTCAACATCTTTTCATAAACTCCGTCTAAGATAACCCTTAAAGCTCTCTCTAAAATCTGAATCCTCCTTGCCTCTTTTGGCTCATACAAACTTGACTCAATTAAATGAAAACTCTCTACAAACTCTATACTATTCTCTTTCCAAAAATCAAGATAATCATCCAAGCTGTCTTTTATAGAAGAATATTTTCCAGTTTCAACATCCCACAAAACTTTCTTCAAATCCAGAGAAAGAGGAGCATCAACATGCCTGCTTACAAAATCAACCGCTCTTTCCAAGTTGCTTGTATGTTTCATATAAATAACAGTATATAAAATTGCCGGAACCATCTGACTTCCAGCTTTTAATCTCCACCTGACTGCCAATCGTGCAGGCATTGAGTAAAAATAATAAAATAAAAAAAATGAAGAAATTAACATTAAAAATAAAAACAAGAAAGGGAATCCAACCCCAAATAACCAGATAGCAATACTAATTAAAATACTTATAAAAAAAACACCTAAAAAACCCATAATGGCCAATCCAACAACTTCCCCAGGACTAACCTCTAAATGAGCAATTTCTAATTGCTTGGAAATCCGCGCCTCATCTTTTGGAGCAAGTCTAATTTTTACAAAATTTCCTAAACTCCTCACCCATTTTTCATATTTTGATAGCTCAGGCATCATATCTTTTTTAAACTGCAAAAACTCTTGTGAAATTTCAGCATTTTGTTTGCCTTGAGCAGAACCAGCCTCAAAACCATGAACCTCCTGCTCAATCTTCCGAGAATATTTTTTCAAAATGTCTTTTACGTCTTTGTCTACCATGTTTTTATATACCTCATTTTAAATCAAATCAACCATCCAATCAAATTTATATTCTTCAACAGTTGGCAGAGACTCAATATCTTTTATAATATCTGCAAATTTCTGCCTTATCTCCCTAATAATATCATCAAATTCTTTATAATCTTTTGCACAAACCCCAATAGTAAAATCATATTTCCCAGAATTTTTTGCAACATAAATTATCTGATTATGATTTTTTAAATAATTAACAAACTTATTTTCTAATTCTGGTTTAATATTATAAAGAGAAAACAAAACATAAACATATAAAGGGTAACCTAATTTTTGATGATCAAGTGAAGTATGATGTTGTCTAATAACTTTATTTTCTTCTAATTTCTTTATTCTATAAACAACAACATCTCTTGGAAGTTTAGTTTTTTTAGCTATTTCAGCAATTGTCTGCCTGCAGTTTTCTTGCAACTGTTCTAATATCTTCTTATCTTTAGAGTCAAGCTTAATTCCATCTTCATTTATCATATTCCTCATAATAAGGAATTATTTATAAATCTTTCCCTATTTTATGGATTTTTGCAAAGATAAGCTTTTATATTGAGGATTTGTAATAATTTAATAGGAGTAAAAATGAATCTCAAACAATATCTTCAAGAACAGCACAGATTAAAAGATACAAAAGTGAATTTAGAATTTGATTTAGATAAAAATGCAGAACAAACAAAAAAATTAACAAAATCTTTTAATCTTAAAGAAGGATTGACTACTTATTTAGAGGAAAAAGATTATCAATTAATTAGTAAAAACAAAGAGCAATGTGTCTATTCAGATGGGCAAAGGGGGTTTGTGAAAATTAAGAAAATTAGGCCTGGTTTAATCAATGAAAAATTTATTTTTAGTGAATTTCAAGAAAAAAATCAAGAGGAGTTCAATAGTGCTATGGAAGAAAGATATAGAGTTCACAGAAATGGAAGTTTATTATACAGTTTCTATGGTGTAGGAGGAATGATAACTGCAACACTCTCACCATTAGCTATAGCAGCAATCTTATTGGGTTCTCTTCCTGAAGATCTTATAAAAAATCCTTATTTTCTTGTTCCCACAGTGATTTCTACAGTAGCCGGGTTTATGGGGGGAGGGATATATTGTGCAACTCATAAAGCAAGCAAAATATTTAATAAAACAAGAGAAAAATCTCAAAAAATATGGGAAAAATTTAATTTTTATTTTGGAACTGATGCCCTTGAAAAATTAACTGAAATCTGTGGGGAGTGAAAATGTATTTCTATGATATAATTCAAGGAGGACATAAAAATAAAGATAATAGATTCATAAAAAGTACAAAAGCGACTGCAATCTTTTATCATTGGAAATGTCATAAAAAAGACATAAAAAAGAATTTTAAGAATTTACAAATGTTTCTTGAACAAAGAGGATTGAAAAAATATGAATTTCTTGAAAATATTCAAGGCGAATATGATTTTAGACCAACATTTAAATTTAAAATGAGTTTTACTAGCCTGCTAGCAAACTTTGGAGGTGTTGGATACTTCCTTCTAGATTCTTATTTTGTTCCTAAAAGAATAAATCTCCAATACATTAGTGAAGAACCTAAAGAAAAAATAATTGATTTATTAGAAAATATTGATGACTATCTTTTGAATGGAGACTGGAGAAAGTTTTTAGAAGAAGGGAGTAAAAGCAATTCCCCATTTACAAATCTCCAAAATGTTGATTAAACATTTCTACTCACCATTCCTTATCCCATCAATAATCTTCGTAGTAGAATATCCTTCAACTAAAGGAACATATATAATCTTTCCACCATAACTATACATAACTCTTTCTTCTTCTGCAACTCTTTCAGGAATAGAAGTTCCCCCCTTAATATTAAAATCTGGTTGAAGTTTTTTTAAAAGATTTAAAGGAGTATCTTCATCAAAAATTATAACATAATCAACAGCCCTCATAGATTCCATGATATAGGCTCTATCTAATTCTGTTTTTATTGGCCTGTTTTTTCCTTTTAACATTCCAACAGATTTATCAGAATTTAAACCCACTATTAAAACATCTCCTAACTCTACTGCTTTTTCTAATATATCTACATGCCCTCGATGAAGAATATCAAAACAACCATTTGTAAAAACAATCAAGTCTCCTTTTTGCTTTCTCTTCTTAACAATTTTTGCTAATTCTTCTAAATCTCTATAATCTTCCATAAGATTCTTAAGAATCATTAATTTAAAAGCATTATTAGGTTAGAATATATTAATTCAAACCTTCTTCCCCTTAACCTGTCCCTTCAGCCAATCCTCCCACAACCCAAAAACTTTATCACCAACAGGCAGTCCAACTTCCTCCTGAACATCACTGCAAAATTGATGAAACATATTATTGCTCAGACAATTAAACCTTGCCTCCAAAATATCAGGCATTTTGGCTTTCTCGCTCATATCAACAATCTCCTGCTTTATTCTCGCCCTCAATAAAATATTATCATAAACAGCATCCCAATTCCCAGCCCAGCCCTTAACACTAGCCGCAACTGCCTTAATTATCTCAGAATCTCCATTAATCAATTCTTCACTTGGCTCTAATTCATCTTTATCAACATTATACTTTAATAAATTAACAAACCCTCCTTCTTCCTCAGGGTCTTTAGTCCAATGCTTCCTGACTTCTGCTAACTGAACAATTCTTTTCATTGATTTCAAGCCATCAGGAGTTTTAACAGGATTAGCAACAATAATGCAATCTGTTGCCTTAAATGAAGTAATAGGCACTTCCAAATCATTCACCACTCTGTCAAAAACACCATATGGCGAAGCACCATGAATAGTTCCTGCAACAACATTTGCCAACGCACCAACCCGCATTGCCTCATATAATGCTTTTGCCTCCAACGAACGAACCTCGCCGACAATCAAGCAAGAATCACCCAATCTCAAAGAAGTTCTTATCCCCTCATCAGCCCCAATCTCAGTGCTTGTCTTCAATAAACTGCTTCTTACCTTCATTCTAAGGATATCATATTTTAATTTTCTCAAAGATTCAACAGGAAGCTCTAAAGTATCCTCAATAACAATGGTTCTAAATTTTGACATTATCTCCAGCATCAAAGCCCCTAACATTGAAGTTTTTCCACTTGACCGCGTCCCAGCAACTAATATTGTTCTAGAACCATCAACCAAAAAACTAAATAATCCTGCTGTAAAACTATTTATCATTTTATTTTTAATAAATAAAGGCAATGTCCAGGGCTCTTCTCTGTGTCTTCTAATTGCATAAGCCAGGCCATTAGGAGACAAGGGCTGTTGAATAACTGCAATTCTTGCCCTTATACTACCAAGACCCAAATCAGTATCAAGAACAGGGTTTGCCTCATCCAAGGGCCTCCCTGAAATCATTCTAAACTTAGCTGCCCATGAATCTGCATCTTCCCTGCTTGGAATAATATTTGTACTGCACTCATCATAATCAGTATGCCTTAAATACACAGGATTAACTGAAATCGGCGCATTTAACACAATATCCTGCAAATTCTTATCCTGCAGCAAAACCTCTATCAAGCCAAAACCAATAGTATGCCTGACCAAAATCATAGCTAATTTATTAAGCTCATTATAACTTAATTTAACTTTTTTGCTCTCGCTCAATTCCCTCAGCAAATCTCTTGAAACATTAAAAAAAACCTGCCTTGTCTTCTCAGGGTCTGTAAATTCCTCTGCCTTGGGCTGATGCTCAATCAAAACATTCCTAGCCAAATTCAACAAATTCTGCTTGTCTTCATCCAAAGAATATTCCGGAGGCATTAAATGATAAATATACTTAGAATCTTCCTCTCTTTTTAAGATTGTAACAATTGATTTGTCATAATCCTCCCCAATCTCATACTGATGAATCATCTCTGCATCTTCAGGCAGACTCGCCACCAACCTTGTAAAAGTAAAATTAGGAATAATATCTGGCCTAAAAAAATAAAAATAAATGCCTCTGCTTCCAAAAGAATAATCTCCTAAATATCTTTTTGCCTGTTTAATTAACTTAGTATTTCCTAAAAGAGAATAAAACTTTTCCAGCAACCTTATATAATTCAATTGGTCGAACCTTAATTCTTCAGAACTCTCTTCCAAATTTATTTTCTCCTCTCTCAAAAATCTTTCTAATTCAATATAGCAAGCAATTGGATCTCTTTTCAAAGTAATCAAAAGATAACTTACATCATCATACCTCTGGCTCAAATATTGTGAATTAGCAATAGATAATTTTAAAGGAGAAAGAATTTTCTCTTGTTTTGTCAGGAAAACATATAAATTAGCAAGTTCCTGCAGCAAAAAAACCTGG
>JAUUWR010000090.1 GCA_030588935.1 bacterium
CCTTTGTAAGTCACAACAACCTTAGTCTTCTCCAGCAAACCAAGCTCTTTTCTCTGCCCATATTCAACTAAACTATCAATTAAATAAACACATTCTTTTCTTAATGTTTCAAAAACATATTTGCTCGGCGCTTTCTTGCTCTTATATTTCTTTTTCACACTAACTAACTCATTTAACGTATGCAAAAACTTAGGATTGCCCTTTCCTTTATTTATAATTTCTTTTTCATATTCCTTAATCAAAACACTCTCACTTTTATTTCCAAACAAAGCCTTCATAATCTTAAACACATTTGTATAAATCTCTCCAAAAGTTTTCTTAACTATTCTCTTCTCAATCTCAGTTCTCAATTCCTTCAGCCTCTTCAAATAATCTTCTGAATTTTTCAACAGCCGGTCAACATCTTTCCCAGAAACCTCTTTAATTTTCTCATGCTCATAACCTTTATAATATTTAATTATAATTTCTTCTAACATCTCCCAGTATTTTTTTTCTAAAAGTTTTTCTTTATCTACAAAAATTCTTTTCATTTCAGTAACTGTCTCAGGGATATTAGTTGGAGGCAAACCATAAAGCATTAAAAGTGCTTGTGAAGGGGTTATAACTCCCCAATAAATATCTCCCATAACAATATCCAAAAGTTTTCTTTTTACAATTTCTTTTGTTTTGTCCCCCATTGACATAAACATGTCAATTGATTCTGGAGAAGGCTTAATCTTACCCATTTTCAAAAGAAGTTTCCAAGGCAAAAACCCACCCCTATCATATAAAGGCACACCATCTCTAATAAAAGTAAAAAAAACAGGATTAGCATCTTTAACACCATCCCAAAACTCAGTCAGCAAATAAACCTGGACATTTAACTGATTTTTAACTCCTGCTAATTCCCCTGCCTGCATAACATAACTATAAATTATATTCCTCAACTTCTCTTTCAATTCCAAACGAGGCATCCTCTTAACATCAGTATCATCAATTATAATATAAGTATCAACATCGCTTGTTTTAACTGCCTCCCCTCTAACTAGACTCCCGCCAATAACATAAGAATAAACATATTTTTCAAATTTTCTTAAAACCAATGATTTGTGAATCTGAGCAACTCTCAAAGCTCCAAGAAGACCTTTGTCATACAAAGGAAAAGCCATCCCAATCGCCTCTATAATATTATACTTGCTGTCCATGCAAATTTCCCACAAATCCTTCTCCAAAAACAAATTCAGCCAAATTTTCTGCTTAGTCTCTGCAATCTTTTTAATAATACCAACTTTCACCTGATTAAATTCTTTTTCTTTGTCATCAGGCAAAATAACAAGCAAATGCATCGGCTTGTTCTTTTTCTCCTCGTCGCTCAATTCATTTTCCTCATCAAAAATCTTAGATGCCTGTGGAGGAATTATCCCGATTGCTTTTGTAAACTTATATTTAGTTATAATAAATTTTTTCAAACTTTCCATCTTTTCCCTCATTTTCTTCATTTCTTTCTCGTCTTTTGCAGACGGCTGAGCAGGAACCTGCCCCTGCATTTCAGGAGCCACATCAGGATTTTGATATTTCTGAGCATCCAAGCTTACATCTATTTCTTTACTGTTTTCTTCTGCCATAATATTTACACTAAAAACAAGCCCTTTTTAAAACTTGTGGGTTGTTACTTTTGGTTAGTAAAACTATTAAAAAAACAAAGAGTAGAAAGATTTATAAGATAAATTAATAATTTTAATATAATGGACGTATAAGCTAGTGGCAAACTTTCTCGCTTACATCGAGAGCTCCGAGGTTCGATTCCTCGTACGTCCATTACCAATAATTATTTAAATACATAATTCTTAACAATACTGTAATAATTGAGGGGCTAGGGAGCAATCCCTATCACCCCTGTAATAACTTAATGGAAAAATTGATGATTTTTATAGATGGTGAAAACCTCTTTAAATGTGCAAAAGATGAATCTATTAAAATAGGTTTTGAAAATTTAATTGGATTTCTAAGTAAAGATTATAATCTGATAAGAGTTTATTATTATACTGGGATCCCAACAAAAGCAATTTGGAATAAAAATAAAGAATCTGAAAAAGAATTTGAATCAAGAATAAGCAGACAGATTAATTTCTTAGATAAATTAGCATTAGATTTTAATTTTCATGTTGTAACAAGACCTTTAGTTATGGATAAGGGGCAGGTTAAAGAGAAAGGAATAGATGTTAATATTGCTTCAGACATTATCTGGCATGGACTTTCAAATAATTATGATTCTTTTATTTTGATTTCAGGAGACAGAGATTTAATTGAATGTTTAGAAAGAATGAAAGATAATGGAAAAAGAGTTATTATAGCTAATTTTGAAGGAAAAATAAGTAGAGAGATAAAGAAGATAGCTGATAAATATATCAATCTGTCTGAAAAGAAAGAGGAAATTAAATTATAAGGACTAAAAAAATGCCCCTCACCCCACTAAAAATCAAAATAAAGAAAATACATCCAGATGCAAAAATCCCAACACTTTCTACAGTAAATGCTGCAGGTTTTGATATTTATTCAATAGAAGATAAAATAATCCTTCTTGGAGAAACATATCCAGTAAAAACCGGAATTGTCTTAGAAATCCCAGAAGGAAAAGTTCTTCATAATTGGGACAGAAGTGGAATGGGAATGAAAGGATTAAAAATTCATGGAGGAGTTATTGATTCAGATTATAGAGGGGAAATACATGCTATATTACATAATGGCTCAAATGAACCCAGAGAAATAAAAAAAGGAGATAGAGTTTGCCAAGGAATAATAATAGATTACTACAAACCAGAATTTGAAGAAGCCACAGAACTTTCAGAATCAAAAAGAGGAGCTGATTGGAATAGTTCGACTGGGAGATGATAAGAAGAAGAGAAGGAAGAATAAAAAAGGAAAAAATTAAGATTTTAAAATTAAGGGAGTACCTTAAGTTTAACTTTTAACAACATCTACTATTTGCTTTAAAGCATCAAGTATTTTTGTTCCTAAATCTGGTGTGGCTATCATTATAATTATGAAAACCACTAAGAGGAATAAAAATATTGTTCCAGCACCTAAATATAGGTGATGAGATGCTTTCTTATTCATTATTAACATTTCATATTTGTTTTGGTTATATTTAATTATGGGAAAATATAATAAAGCTTTTAAACTCTAATTCATTTCTTTTTTTGGGATATGAAAAGAGGAAAAGCATTATTATTCTTGGTTACTGTTAAGTTTTATAAAACAATTCTGTTTTTAATTTTTCCCTATTAAATTGATATTTTATAATCATTTTATTCTCTTAGAAAGCGGGATAAGAGATGGATACAAGCTCTTATCACCACCTCTTTCATATAACAAGTCTTTATTATTTAAAAGGGTATCGAAGACTTTATAAAAGAAATTTTTATAAAAAGGTTTATAAGGTTTTCCTTAATTTATCAGTTTATCTATGGAGATTACATTAAAATAATTTAATAAAATTAGTAAAATAATAATTCCATAAGCATAAAAGAACCAATAATTTTTAAGATGTTTTTTGGGTGTCATTTCTTTTCCTTTAATTTGTCAATTTTCCAAGAAAGAAGTGCTAAAAAAATAAAAATTATTAAA
>JAUUWR010000078.1 GCA_030588935.1 bacterium
AATATCTTGATAAGATTCTTGTTTTTCCATCTTAAACCACAAATTTAGCAATCTTGGCAATGAATTGCCATCTATCTGCAACCTCCCTTGCAATTGGTCCTTTAATCTGAGTTCCTTTCGGATTTCCTTTTTCATCTTTTAATAATGCAACTGCATTGTCTGTAAATGCAACTCTTTCTCCGGTTTTTCTTCTAAATGATTTTCTTTGCCTTATAACAACTGCATCAAATACTTCTCCTTTCATTGCAGGAATTCCTTTTCTTACAGACACCTTCACCCAATCCCCGATTTTAGCATATTGCTGCCTTCCTCTTCTTGTTTTCCCACCTTTAACACTTACTATCTTAACAATTCTTGCTCCGCTGTTATCAGCAGCCAAAACCAAGCTTCCAACATTCAATCCTCTTGTAAGTTTTGCAGATACGCCTTTCATTTTATATTTGCTCTCCCATTATTATTTCATTCCCAGTTTGAGATTCTAATATATTTTCATAAAATTGCCTATCATCATATATAGTAAACCCAATATCTTTCCAAGACTTATCTATCAGTATTTCATTATCATTAACTTTTACTTTCAATTCACTAATACCTATAAGATATTTTCCACCATGGCCTTCTTGTCTTAATTTTGCTATTTCTCTTTCAAATATTGGTTCAAGCTTTTCTAAAGCTAACATTCCTAATATATTTGTTACTCCGGTTCTCATTTCCCCTCACCCCCAACCTTCCCCACAACAACAAAATGAATTATCTTGCTAATCGGACGGCATTCTTTAATTTCAATATAATCTCCAATATTAACACCATCAGCCATGCAATCAGGCAATCTTGCATGAAGTTTTGTTTTTCTTTTAGCATATCTTTCATATTTTTTAATATAAAAAACTCTTTCAAACTCAATGCAGACTCTTTTAGGAAATTTTCTTATAACTTTTCCTCTAAAAGTCCTGCCTCTAAGGCTGGTTTTACCATGCAAGGGACAAAATTTGTCTTCACATTTCACAGTTTGTTTCTTTGGCATTTTTTATTTTATTTAATTTTTTCTGGAATCTAATAAAATATTAAGCTCTGCAGATGAACAGCTTAATCTTCTCTCTCGTCCCATATATATTTTTATTATTCTTGGTTTATAATATCGGTGAGCGAATGAAATGAGCGAGCCCAATATATTTATTTCTTAACCCTCCTATTTTTATTTTTCTTCTTAACAGGCAAAATCAATTTCAAGGTAACATGAGTCCTCTTAAATCTGGCTCTCCCAAATCTTTTATAAGGCCTTGGAGCAACATTTGCCTTGCAAAAAATCACATATTTCTCCAACTCCAGTTCATTGACAGTTGCATTTGCTTTCAGACTTTTTAATACCTTTATAAATTCTCGAACAGCTTTAATTGGATATCTTCCAGACATTATTTTTCCTTTTCTATGGGGAATTTCCCCTCTCATTGGAACCGGCTTTTTAAATTTCTCAACTTCTTCCAGCATTAAAATCGCTTTATCAATATTTTTTCCTCTAATGTAATTGCATATAGCCACAGCATACTTTGTTGAGATAGGCAAATTCCTGGCATTTACAACAGCATCTGTTTTCTTAGGTTTGTTTTCCTTAATTTTTTCCTTTTTATCTTTTTTAGATTTCTCAACTTTTTTAATTTCTTCTTTAACTTCCTGTTTAATTTCTTTATCAGCCTGCTTTTGAGTAATCTTGCCTTCTTCAACTTTGTTTTCTGTTTTAACTACATCTTTAGCAATTTCCTTTTCAATTTGTTTTTTATTTTCTTCCATTTTATTTAACAGACAAAGCAGCACTTGAACGAGTCGCCCCGATTCCTGCTGCTCCATGTTTAACTTTGCTTCGAGTTACTGAAAATTCTCCTAATCTATGCCCCAGCATCTCCTCGATAATATTAATAGGAACAAAATCTTTTCCATTATGAATATGAATTCTTAATCCAACCATTTTTGGCACAATTATCAAATGTCTGAAATGAGTTCTAATTGGTTTTTTATTCAACATCTTCTTATTGCACCTTGAAACAAATTTCTCCAGTTCTTCTGACTGCCTTAAAACACTCCTTCTTTTATTTGATTTCAACAGTTTTGCAAATTCACGAATATTCATTTGTTTTAATTCTTCTAGAGTCTTTCCTCTGTATGTAAATTCTTTCTTACTTAAGTCAATTTTTTGTTCCATTTTATTATTTTATATTATTTAACTGGAATCTTATGAATATTTAATCCCCACAGATGAGTTGTTCTCGCTTAATCATCTCATCTCCCGAACTTATATTCTTATAAGATATTGATATATTTAATTTATTAATCATCCTACCGTCTCTTCCTCCCTGTCTTTTTAGGTCTAAGATGCCCGACCTTTTTTCCAGGAGGAGCATTTCTCTTAGCAATCTTGCTTTTAATTCTTTTGCCTCTTCCCCCTCCAAATGGATGGTCAACAGCATTAACTTTAATCGGAGAGGTTCTATGCCACTTTCTTCCTTTAGCATTCATCATATGGTGCATTTTTCCTGCTTTAAGAAGAGGTTTCATTAATCTTCCTTCACCAGCAGCAATCCCAATGCTCGCCCTGCAATTATCATTTAATTTTAATTTTCTCCTTTTAATTTGAATCTCAGTATATTTGCCATCATTATTTGTTACAAGTCCTGAACATCCGCTGCTTCTCAAATATTTCCCGCCGCTTCCAGGGCTTGATTCAATATTAAAAACTTTGGTTCCAATTGGAACATCTTTTAATTTTAAAATATCTCCTATTTTAGGTTTGCTATCTTCTCTTTTTCTGTTAATTTCAATTTCCTGTCCTTCATATACGCCCGATGCTGCAGGATTAAAAAAAATCTCATTATTAATTTTAATTTTAGCAAGCGGAGCAGAATGCCCAGCAGAATTTAATAGTTTAATTATTTTACCTTTTCCCTCAACATTTAATTTAGGATATCTTATTTTATATTTATATGCTCTCGGCCTGACTCTAAAAGTCAAACTTCCCTTTCCCCGCGCTTGTTGTGTTATTCGTTTTCCCATTTTAATTATTTTTTATCTGGAATCTTATGAATAATCGAGTTACTCAAATGAGTTTCCTTAAGCTTCTCATCTTTAAAGCGTAATATTTTATTAGTTATTAATTTTTTTATCATAATATCCATCCTAAATCATCCCCAATCTCGTAGCAATATCAATCGCAGGATTCTTCTCATTTAATTTAACATAAGCAATCTTTTTATTCAGCCTAATTAAAACATTAATTGAGTCCACTTTCACATTAAAAATCTCCTCAATTTCTTTTTTAATCTCTGCTTTTGTTTTCATTCTATCTACTTCAACAGTTAACGTATTATTTAATTCAATTAGTCTTACTGCCTTTTCAGTTGTTATTGGTCTCATATTTTAATTTCCCCCTTAATTTTATTAGATATTGGTTTATTTATTAGAGTCTTTTCCAACTCTTTAATCGCATTCTCACTAAACATACTTAATCTTGCGCCATTTGAAGCTAAATCACTGACTATTAACTCATTTACTTTCACAACCTCAACACCTTTAGTTTTTATATTTTCATCTTTGCCCACAACAAAAAGTAAGCCAGCATTTTTCTTGTACTTTCTTCCCCTTAATGTCCCTTTTCCAGCCCTTATAGACTTCTTCTGAATTGCAATCCCATACAAATCTCCTAAAATCTTTTTTAAAACAGAGAAAAACTCTTTTGCCTTCAAACCCAAAATTTTATCTTCAACAATAATTGGAAATTTAATCTCAATCTTTTTATCTTCCAAAGTTTTGTATTTTTTCTTTATCTCATCAATAGAACTAATATACGTCAAGGCAGAAAGCAACGCCTTTCTCATTTCTTTTTTATTTATTTTTTTAAGATTAATTTTCCCTTTTGGCGGATGAGCTCTTCTTCCCCCTTTTGCAGAAGGAATAATTGCTCCTTCCCATGAAAACTGCGTTCCTCTTCTCCAAAATATTTTTCTTGGAATTCTTGAAAGCCCTCTTCCTCTATCTGATTTCCAGGAATGCCTTTTATGCCTTACATTTCCAGAAGCAGACCTGTCCATTCCAGCCCGATATTTAGGAGAATAAGCCTGCCATAATTTCTCAGCTTCCATAACTTTAGATATGATGTCCTTTCTAACTGGCTCTTCAAATAACTTTGTTTCAATTTCTTTTGTCTTCTTGCCGTTTATATCTAATATTTCAGTTTTCATCTTAACTCCAACAACTCATAATCTTTTTTAATTTGTTTTTTTGAAGCTCTAATAGGGGCAGTAATTAATAATTGCCTTTTACTTGGCCCTTGAATGCTCCCATACAAAATAACATAATCTGTTTTTATTTTTCCAAATTTTTTAAATCCTTGTTTAGGATTAATATCTTTTTCATTTATGCTGTTAACATCAACTATTTTATTATTA
>JAUUWR010000084.1 GCA_030588935.1 bacterium
AAGCAGAAAGAATCCACATAAAATATAGGCAGCATATTATCTCAGGGTTAAGATTTATTGATAAAAACAGTAAAATTGAAGGAAGAGAGTATGTAATAATAAACGCAAAAAATAAAATTAAAGATACGATAATCGGAACCATGGCAAGCATTTTATCCTTCTCGTCAGTTTACAAACAAGGAACAATAATCATCACAATGGCTTATAATGAAGATAAAATAAAAGTCTCAACAAGAATGGCTGGAAGAAATCCCAAATCAAACAGGAACCTGAAGGAATTAATGGATTCTATAATCCATATTATTGGAGGGGAATCAGGAGGACATAAACAAGCAGCAGGATGCACAATCGATAAAGAACATGAAGATGAATTTATTAATCTAATTAAGAGGAAGTTGGATGTTGAGGTGGTGAAGGTTTAATTCAAAACCTCAACAACCCTCGCCTTAATCTCTGCCTTACCACCCTTAGGCTCAGCTAAAATAGCATCACAAATTAAACATTTAACCTTTGTTGTCGCACCTTCAAAAATATTCTGCTCGTTCTTGCAGCTCTGACATCTTACTTTAATAAATCTGCTTTTGGGTTTCATAAAAACATAGATATGAGAAGCTTTTTAAACATTTGGTAACACAACAATCTGTAAAAACAAGGGACATATCCTACCTTTTTACACGTAAATTTGGGAAGCTTCGCTAACCCAAATTATTTTATTAACTAATATCTCATAAATATTTCTCGCTCTACAGATGAGCATCTTAAAAGATAATTACAAATATAGAGGATAAAAAAAATTAGGGTTAGACTTGTCTTCCCTAATTTTTAATAAAACCCCAAAACAACAACCTTTATAAAACAAAACCTAATCCTTTTTCTATGGAAGAACAATTAGAAGAAGGACAAATTGTCTTATGCACTGTAGAAAAAATAATTGGAACAACAGTATTTGTAAAAATACAAGATAACGGAGAAGCCACTTTAATAACTTCAGAAATTTCTCCAGGAAGAATAAGAAATCTAAGAGATTATGTAGTCCCAAGCAAGAAAATTGTCTGCAAGATTCTCAGAATAAAAGACAATAGAATTCATCTTTCTCTAAGAAGAGTTAAACAAAATGAAAAAAAAGAGCTCTTAGATAAGATAAAAAAAGAGAAAAATCTTAAAGCAATTCTAAAAACTGTCTTAAAAGAAGATTCAGAAAAAATAATAGAAAAAATAACAAAAACACAAACTCTCTTAGATTTTTTTGAACAAATAAAGCAAAAATCAAAAATCTTAGAGAAATATACAACAAAACAACAAGCCCAAAAAATAATCAAGATTCTTGAATCAAAAAAAGAAAAACCAAAAGAAATAAAACAAATAATAAAATTGTCAAGTAAAGCTCCTGATGGAATCCTAAAAGTAAAAAAAATAATTAATCAGGCCTGCAAAGATTCTAAATGCAGTGTCAGCTACATAGCAGCAGGAAAATATAATTTAAGAATACAAGGACAAGAATTTAAGAAAATCAAATCAGAAATTCATAAAGTAACAGAATCAATTGAAAAACAAGCTAAAAAAGAAAACTGTGAGTTTTCTATGGAAAAATAAGTTTATAATAACTTATATTCTATAAAAATATTACGCTAAAGAAGAAATGTTTAAGTTCTAAGGATGAGAAGCTTAATCCACTTATTATAAAGCTTAATAAATTTTCACATTATAAGATAAAAAGAAAAATTTGGCTGTCCAAAGGCGACAAATTTTTCCATAAAATAATCTAAAACAACCTCTGCTGTTTCTCAGGCAACAAAGCAACACCATAAACTCCATCATAACCTGGCTTAATTTTAATCCTTCCTTGCCTGTTAAAAATTATTAAATCAACAAGAATCTCATTTTTCAAAAACTTAGCTAATTCAAGTTGTTCTACATTCAATAAAATATTAAACTCATTTTCAAAATGCTCAATTAACTCATTATAAATTCTCCAAACAGCTTTTGAATTCATTCCCATCCCTAAAGCAAGACTAATAAGTTCATGAAGAGGAAGCAATTTATAGAAAGGTTTTTTATTAAACTCTTCTGGTTTTTGGTCTCCTAATTCTTCTATTCTATATTCTACTCCAACTGTTAAAGGTTTTCCACATTTAGGACATATTCCTTTTAGTTCCCTTGTTTTTTCAGGACTGCAGCTAAAATCACAATTTCTATGCCCATCAAAATGATATCTTCCATAAGCTGGCTCTGTTTCAACAGTTGCTTTAAATGTATTTTCTCTAATTTGTTTTAATATATTATTATAAGTAATTGGTCCTGTAAAAATTGTTGATTCCCTGCCAATTCTCCATGGCCAAAAACTATGCATATCTGAAAACGAAATAACCCCTTTATTATTTAAAAAAGAAAACCTTCTCAACATTTCTGGGTCAGCTGACATTCCTGATTCTACAACATGAATATTTTTTGTTCTTTCTTGAAAACATTCTTGCAATGAATCAAACCCTGATTTGCTTCCAAAAATACCAAACCAAGGAGTCATACAATGAGCAGGAATTATTTCAATATCCTTGCTTATTTTTTCCATTTCATCTGCAAGCTCTACACTTGAAAAACCAAAAATAGGCCTCCCATCATAATCCAACCGACCTTTAGAACCTAAAAACTTTGTTACCTGTCCAGCAACTTCCTTATTAGGGGCAAGTATAACATGATGTATTCTCCTGCCTTTCCCATCTTGAGAATACATTAAACTAATTTCAGTCTGCCAAATAAAAGGAAAATCCTCATAATATAAAATTCCTTCAGATTCTCTTAAAACATTTAACTCCTTAGACCATTCAGGATGCTGAAAATCAGCTGTTCCTAACAAACTCAGACCCTTTATTTTAGCATATTTAACTAAATTAGGAATATTAATAGCAGAACTACAAGCTCTTGCAAATCTTGAATGTGTATGTAAATCAGCTATTATCTCCTTTTCTTCCATACCTCTTCAAGAAAAAATAAGTTTTTATATATTTATATTCTAATAAAGTAAATCAATAATTACAAAGATATTACGTTCTAAATATGAGGGTCTAAGATTAAGCTACTCCTCTTAAGAAATTATAAATTTATAAGATCCCAGTTAATAATATCAAGTAAATTAATCATTAATTGTAAGATTCCAGAAAATAAAACAAATTCAATCCTCCTCATCACTCAGCCCTTTTTTCCCAATATAAAAAATACATTCATTATCAGGAAGATTGGGGCTGTCAATCAACTTAGCAACCCTGCTATTTTTCCTGCCTCTCCTGATATACAATCTAAATGTCGAAGCGTGTCCTAAAATATTCCCCCCAATAGGAGTTGTTGGGTCCCCAAACATTTGCGCAGGATTTGCCATAACCTGATTAGTAACATATATGCCTAAATTAAACTGCTCTGCTATTTTCATTAAAGTATGCAAATACCTATTCAACTTCTGCTGTCTGTCTGCTAACTGCCCTCTCCCAGCAAATTCTGCTCTAAAATGAGCTGTCAAAGAATCAACAATAACTAATCTAATTGGCTCTCCATTTTTAACTAATTCTCCTACTTTATCAATCAACAATATCTGATGGTCAGAATTAAAAGCCCTAGCAACTAATATATTTTTCAAAACATTTTCAGGGTTCATTCCTTTTGCTTCTGCAATCTGCCTTATTCTTTCAGGCCTGAAAGTTCCCTCTGTATCAATAAAAACAGCTTTTCCCTCTGCTCCCCCCATTTCAAGAGGCATCTGGACATTAACAGCTAAACTTAAACCTAATTGTGTTTTTCCAGAACCATAAGCACCAAACGCTTCTGTAATTGCTTTTGTCTCCACTCCTTTCCCCCCAAGAAGATTATCAAATTCCTTGCTTCCAGTTGTGATACAAAAAACTTCTTTTCTTTTTTCAGCAAATTCTAACCCACTCTGAAAACCTAAATCCATCATTTTTCTTGAAGCTTGAATCGCCTTCCGCGCAACAGCTTCCCCCAAACCAGCCATTTCTCCCAACTCCTTTGGTCCAAGAACAGCAACACCCATTAAATCAAAAATCCCAGCAGATTCCAGCT
>JAUUWR010000056.1 GCA_030588935.1 bacterium
CATTATAAGTTGCTTTAACTGTGAATTCTTGGTCTCCTTCTGCATCATCATCTATATCAAGATATATACTGACATCTTTTGATTCTCCTGCATCAAGAGTTATTGTTTGAGGTTCAATTTCACTTACACATGACAATAAACTGTTTCCAAATATTGAAATAACATAGTCTGTTGTTTCTTATACTGTATTTTTAATTGTTGCTCTTATAATAACTTGTTTTCCTGCAATTGCTTCAGGAGTTTCTGGGTCAAGTTCTGCTGTTATCTTAGGATCTTCAGTTTCAACTTCGCAGTTGCCTTCTACTTTAAGGTATGCTCTGAAAATCTTAGAACGCTCATCATATAGATCATCATCTTCATCATAATCATAATAAGTCTGGAATTCTAATGCGTAAATTTTTTCTTCTGCATCTTTTGGAACTGTAAAAGCAAAATCTATTTCTTCTTTATCTCCTGCTTCATCCATGTCTTCTCTTATCTCGTAATCAAGGTCTATTCCTAATGCTTCGTTGAATAATGTTACTTTAACTTGTTCCTGGTCTTCGTCGCCAATATTCCAAACATCTACAAGTAATCTTACTTCTGTACCACATGATGCTGGAATTTGGTCAGGCAATTCGTCAATATCAACAACAACTGGTCTTTCATCATTTTCTCTTTCTTTTTCAATTTTTATTTCAGCATAATATTCAGAACTGCCAAAATCACTATCAGCTAAGTCTTCTGCATAATCAATACAAACATTATCTTCGTCTTCTTTATCAGAATATACTTTGATTTTAAGGACATATTTTCCTTCTTCTAAATCTTCTGGATTAACTCTGAATTCAAAAGTATGTGTCAATTCATCATCTTCGCCTTGTTCTTCTATGTCCCCTATCTCAATTTCTTCATCATCTTCGCTTATCCAGAACATTTCATCAGCTATGTCTGCTGTTGAGCCTTCTTCAAATAAACCTAATACAAAAACCATGTCTTCAATTTCACCCTCATCGCTTTCATCATTGTTCTCTAGTTCTACTTCAACTCTTATTGTATCTAAAGGATACCAGACATTATCTTCGCTGTCATCACTTAGACCACGATTAGATATTTTTACTTTTTTGATTTCTAAATATTCATGTCCGATTGCTCCGTCGCCTGAGTTACAAAAATCTTCTTCTTCTGGTTCTGCTTCTTCTTCAGTGTATCCTGTCCAAGAAATATCGTCTATCACAATTTGATTTTCTTTAATATTATCAATTCTAATTACAACATTTCCTTCAATATTTATGTCTATTATTTCAAATGTGTGAATACCTGTATCATCAAATGCTTCTGAGGTACCTTTTGATTCTCCATTAATAAATAATTCAACTTGTCTGTCTCCAGCAGCTGTGAATCCTTTTTTTAATCTAACAGAAAAAGTTCCAATTCCATCAGTAATAGTGTTAGAATAAATTTGGCTTGTTGAATCTCTTAACATTAAACCTATTCCATCAATTCCATAATCTCCTTCATTTCTTGATTCTTTATAACTCCAAGTTATTCCATCAACACCAACAAATGAACCATCATTGTATGTTGCTGTTGCTAAAGAATTATCAAAAGTTTCAGTATGGTCTGGGTTAGTTAATGCTATAAACATCCCAATTGTAAGTAGAATTGCTGTTAATAAAAAGAATGACAATATTTTTGTTTTCATCATGTTATAATTTTGGAGTTATAACACCTTTATAAAGATTATTGTTTTTTATAATATATGATTAATTAGATAAATTTGGGAATTTTATCGTCGATAAAGGGGTTTTTATTTTTGATTTTTTATCTGAATTTTACAATTATTTTATTATATTTTTATTACTAATGTTTAAAATTTTTAAGCTTTGTTAATGAGTTGAGTAAGCTTAAACTTCTCATCCTTAGAGCTTAATATTTTTGTAGATTATTGATATTTAGTAACTTATGATTTAGGCAAATCGTTTATATTAATAATATCTACATTATTCATAGCAAGCCCAGGGCATGCTGTGTTTACCCAAGAATCAATGTTGAAATTTTCAAACTGGCTTGTGTCTATGTTGTTAGAGATAAAGACAAACCCCCTTTTATTCTGTTTCTTTAATTTTTGTTTTAGTTTAATGGCTTGTTGTAGATTTTCTTGCCCTGGTTTTGTTGAAACTAAAATTCCGATTTTGTCTGCTTTTAGGAATTTAATGAGGGCTGTTTTCTTTTTTGCTTTTAATTTTGCTATTTGTTTTTCTGGAATTTTAAGGATTTTGTTGTTTTCAAGGACATATAATATAGGTGTTTGTGAAAATAAGTTTTGGGCGTGAAATATCCCTGTTGAGATTAATAATATTGGGAGTTTGGTGTTTATTTTAGTGCAGCCTAGAACTTGCTGGGATTTTGTTACATTTATCTTATTAGCTTTTAATTGTTGTTTAATTTGCTGTGCTAATTCTTTATATTGTATGCTATATGCTAAGAACAATGTTTTTGGAAGCTTGGCTATTTGTTCTTTTGGCAGAGTTAGATTTAGGTTTTTTTGGATTGTTGGGATGTATAATATAGGTGTTTGCATTTTTTATGTTATTCTTGGAATCTTTATGAAAATTTAAGAAGATAAATCTAACTTAAATTTTCTTTTTTTATCTATAATGTTATAAATTTTTAAGCTTCACAGAGGAATAGCTTAAGCTTATGATTCGAGCCATAAGTATTTTATTTATTATTAGTTTATAATATAGGCGAGCGAACAAAGTGAGCGAGCCTAATATGTTTAATTTAATATAGAACTATATAATATAAGGTTTAAAGGGTTTTTGATTATTCCCTAACAACCCTCTCACCAGAAACAGCTCTTGTTCTTATTTGAGATTTGTAAATTTCTGCAAATTCGGGCGTGGCGATTATTATGTTTTCTCCAAATCCAGAAATACTGCCTTCTAAAGCGTCAACAGTCTTTTTGATTTTTGAAATTGCTCTTTTTAGCTCAATAATATCTCTTTTCTTTAGGTTTTTAAAATCAATGATTGCAATTGTGTATCCTTCTCTTAATGCATTTAAGATTGGATTGACATCTTCAAAACTTTTTAGGACAAAGGGTCTTACAATAACTTTTGCTTTTTTGACTTCTTTTCCTAAATCAATTTCAATATATTCTGGTGAATCTTCTCCTCCAGAAAAAGCCCCTGAAAAACTTTTTTTTATTCTATCAAACACCATGATTAAAAATTGTTGTCTTAAGTTTATAAATATTATTGTTTTTGATTAGTTAATTTTATTGTTTGTTTAACTGGAATCTTAATGGATATTTCTGTGGGCAGATGAGTAGCTTAAGCTTTTTATGTTTGACTTATTATGTCAAAAATTAGCGATACAAATTATTTTATCTTCTTCATAATCTCTTTTCTTAGTTTTTCTACTTGTTCTGCTAATTGAGTTTCTTGTTTTTCAATTGAGTTTAGTCTTAATGCTAAAAGCTCTTTTTTTTGTTTAAGTTCTTTTTCTAGTTTTTCTTTGTCTGCTTTAATCATTATATTGCTTATTAGTTTAAAAACATCGTCTTTAGATTTTGAAATTTCTGATAAAGCGCTTTCTGTCTCATTTAGTTCTATTTGAAAAGCTTGTTTTTGCATAAGCAAAGCTTGTAAGTTTTGTTCTAAAATCTGGATTTCCTGGATTTGCTGCTGTGTTTTTTCATCAAGTTTTATTTTATTTTCTGTTGGCATTTTTTGTTATTTTTTTGGAATCTCTAAAAAATTATCAAGCCCTTCAGATGAGAAGCTTAAGCTTCTTAATCAAGCCATCATAATTTTATTTTAGTGCTATTTATTAATTATTGATGTTTTTAAATTTAACTGTATTAAACAGCTTTGATTTTTGTTGTGTGTTTTCTTGGCTTGTAGAAGATTTTAGAACCACAGCCAGGGCAGAGAAATCTTTTTTGGAGTGTTTTGTTTGTTATTTTTTTCCCGCAATTGAAACATTTATATGCTGCCATTTTTATTATTTTATTTTATATTTTTTATCTGGAATCTCTTTGTATTATTAAATTACTCAGATGAGTTGCTTGCTTCTCATCCCTAGAGAGTAATATTGTATTAAGTTATTGGTATTTAAATATTTTGTTTATTCTTTTTTGGGTAAAATATAAATATGTGATGCGAATTTCTTTTTGCATTTTTTGCAAAACCAAATTCCTTTTGATAATCTTTTTGCCACGCCATTACAAAATATGCATTGTTGTTTTTTTCTTTGTTCTGATTCTATTTCTGCGATTTTGGTTCTGGCTTTACGACCATATCTTGCTCCGTATCTTCCCGCTGCTTTTACTTTTTTCTTTTTTGACATTTTTTGTTATTTTTTATTTATATTATTTAACTAGAATCTTAAAAATTTTTAAGTTTGATTGATGAGTAACATAAGCTTAATCTCCTCCTATTTAGAGAGTTATATTTTTGGATATATTGATATTTATTTTTGTTATTCTTTAAATGGGAATGCCCAGATTTGAACTGGGATCGGAAGCTCCCAAAGCTCCAATGCTACCAGGTTACACCACATCCCCTTAATTTTATTAAATTGGGGGTGTTTATAAAGATTATCAAAACTCTATTTTCCTTCAGTTTCTTCAGCAGGTTTTTCTTCGGTCTTAGCTTCTCCTTTGGCAAGGGGCTCTGCCCCTTCCGTAACCCCTTTGTCTTCCTCAACAACCTCTCCTGCTTCTTTGGCTTCTTCTGCTTTTTTAGCTTCTGCTTCTTCAGCTTCTGCCTGCTCTCTTGCAATCTGCTCTTCTTGCTCTTTCTTAACTTTTTCAAAGAAATCTTTTAATCTTTGCCTTTTTTCAGGAAAAGTTTCTGTTGATTGCTCATTAATTTCTTTTTCAAATTTCCCGCTTTCTATTTTTTGAACTAATTCATTTGGCTCTTCATTTTCAACAAAAATTCCAATACTTGCGCAAGTCCCAAGAACTGACTTAACTGCTGACTTGAATTCTTTTTGCAGCATATCAGGAAATTTTATTTTAGTAATCTTTATTATATCTTCAATAGAAGCGTTTCCAACCTTGATTTTTCTGTGCTCTCCTGAGCCTTTTTCTAAGTTTAATTCTTTTTTTAATAATTCAGAAGTGGGTGGGGAAAAAGTTTTGACTGTGAACTCTTTTGTTTTTTCATCAATATTAAGTTCAACCGGCAGTTTCATTCCTTTAAAATCCTTTGTTGCTGTATTAATATCAGAGATGACTTTTCCCATATTTATTCCTAAAGGTCCAATTTTTTGAGCTATTGCCGGGCCTGGGTTCATTTCTCCACCGTCGATAAGTAGTTTGATTTGCATTTTTATTTTATTTATTTAATTTTTATTTGGAATCTTGCAAAATATTTAATGATTAATTTACTTAATATTATTAACTGGAATCTTATAAATTACTAAGTTCCTCAGATGAGTAGCATAAGCTTAGGTTCTCATCTTTAGAGCGTTTATTCTTGTAAGATATTGTTATTAAATTATTGATATTTAATTTATAAATTAATATTCATCTGAGATTAAACCTCCTGATTCATAATTTTCATCTTTACTTAAAATAGGTGCATCGCCTGACATTGGAGTATCTTGTGCTTCTGTCGCCTCTTCTTTTACTTCTTCTTCCTCAGTTTCTTCTTCTTTTTCCCTTCTTATAACTTTAACATTGTCTAGTTTTACTGTTACAGGTATTGGAACTACTGCAGCCAGCAATGTAACAACTGCTTCTCCTTTTGATTTGTCTACTCTGACTACTTTTGCTTTTTCTTTTTTAAACGGCTCGCCGATTATTTCGACTATGTCTCCTTTTTCTATGTTAATTTCTTCGATAACTGGTTCAAGCATGTTTTTGATTTCATCGTAAGTTACTGTTTTTCCAATAATTCCCTTGACATAAGGCAAATTAAATGCAGATTCTTCTGCAGATTCCCTGTCTTCTGCTTCTAAGAATATGTAACCCCTGAGCCCGTGAGGTTTTGCAAGAGAATATACCTGCAACTGTTTTTTCTGAACTTTATCAGAGATTAATTCTAATGCTTTATCTTCCTTGTTTGTTGTTACTTTTATTATGAAGATCATTTTTTGTTATTTTATTTTAACTTATATCTTATAAAATATT
>JAUUWR010000032.1 GCA_030588935.1 bacterium
AATATTTAATTTTGCTTATATGCTTTTTTCTAATTTTCCTGTCAGTTTTATTTCTAAGGTTCAAATCGCTCCCTCTTTTATTTGAAGAACTCAGTTATATAAGTAAAATCCTTTTTATTTTAATTTTAATATATTATGTCAGCAAACATTATAAATATTTTAATTATAATATTGAGAAAATCATCCAAATTAATTTTCTTGTTTTTTCATTCAGCATAATTCTGGGATATTTTACACAGGCTGGTTTAGCTACCTATTACTATATGGAGGGTACTTCAAAGGGGATGTTTTACGGAGGTAATCCCGTTTCTATCTTAAGTCTTGTATTTTTTACATACTATCTATTTAATTTTCGTCCTAAGATTAAAAATACACTTTTTGTATGTATTGCTTTATTTAATATTCATATAATTAGTACTAAGGCTGTTTTTATAGTCCCGCTTATTTTTTTAATATATCTATATGACAAACTTATAAAAGCAAAAATTTCAAGGAAATTGGTTATTGCTTTTGCATTATTTCCTATTATTTTTATTGGTTATTTGTTTGTAAGACCTAAGGTTATTGATTTGTATGAAAGACGTTATAGTAAATCAATAGAAAGAAGTTATAGGGTTTATCAAAAGAGGGAAAAAGTATTCGAAACACCTATTACCTCTCCTTTAGAAATGGTTGCATATCGAAGAGCAATGGCGACAAAGATGCAAACAGTGTTTATCTTTGAGAACCCAGAATTTTTGTTATTAGGTTTTGGTCATACCGGACAGACTAATTTTTGGATTGAAAAAGAAATGCCTTATCATGATGCTGCAATGGATTTCTTTGATGTATTTTTTCAATACGGTATTTTGGGTTCCTTTCTTATCTTTATAATAATATTTAAGACTGTTTTTTATTTAATTAAAAATATGCAATCTGATAGGAATTCAATCATTATATTAATAATGTTTTTATATAGTTTTTTTGCAGGACATGTAATCAGTTCTGCCACCTCCGGCACAATGTTAGCTTTATTTGTAGGGATTAAATGGGGGGAAATGGAAGAATTCAAAAAAAATGACAGAAAAAGCGCAATTTTTGAATGGATTAATAGAAAATTTTTATGGCTAAAAGAATAAAGGTACTATCTATAGGGAGTTTAGGAAAAAAAAATCAAATCAGTCCTTTTAGACTAGAACAGGGAGAATCACTAAAAAAAAGGGGGTTTGATATAAAGTATTTTAATATAAAAGGGCGGGGAATTTTAGGCTATTTGAAAAATTTACCTCGTCTTATATATATAATTAAAACTAATAATCATGATTTAATTCATGCACACTATGGGTTGTCAGGGATGTTATCTGTTTTGCAAAGGAAGCTTCCAGTAGTTATTACTTTTCATGGCTCTGATATTTGGAGACCCTATGTTAGAAAAATTTCTTTAATTGCAAGTTATTTATCAAACTGGAATATTTTTATTTCTAAAACGCTTGAAAACCATGCTGCAGGCTTTAGAAAAGAAAATTCAATTGTAATTCCATGTGGTGTTGACTTAAAAAAATCTTTTCCCATAGATAAAACGAATGCCAGAAAGTCATTAGGCATGAACAAAAAAGATAAGTATGTTTTATTTTCTTCTTCTTTTTCTAAAAAAATTAAAAATTACCCTTTAGCTAAAAAGGCCATGGAATATATTCCAGAGGCTAATCTGATTGAACTAAAGGAATACACAAAAGAAGAAGTGAATTACTTAATGAATGCATGCGATGTTTTATTGGTGACTTCTTTTAACGAAAGTGGCCCTTTAGTTGTTAAAGAGGCAATGGCTTGTAATCTATCGATAGTATCAACAAAGGTTGGTGATGTACAAGAAGTAATTAGCGATACTGAAGGGTGTTATCTTGTTAGTTATAAGCCAAAAGACGTTGCTGAAAAAATTAAAATGGCTTTAGATTTTGGCAAAAGAACAAACGGCAGAGAAAAAATTAAAAATTATGAAATAACTTTAATTGCTGAAAGAATTAAAAATATTTATTATAAAATTATTAATAAGTAAAAGATTATAGTTCTAATTGCTATAATAAATAATAGACTTACAATGAAGATAGTTGTGGATATAGGTCATCCTGCTCATGTTCATTATTTTAAGAATCTCATCTGGCTGATGCAGGAAAAGGGGGACGAGTTTTTGATTGTTGCTAGGAATAGAGCCTTCATCTTCAATTTACTTAATGTTTATAATTTTAATTATATTGATAGAGGGAGAGGTTCATCAAATATCATTGGAAAAATCTTATATCTGCCAAAAGCAGATTTCCTGATATACAAAATAGCGAAAAAGTTTAAACCAGATTTATTCATAAGTTTTGGCTCAATGTATGCGGCCCAAGCTTCAAAAGCATTAGGTAGACCTCATATAGCCTTTAACGACATTGAATTCTTAGGAGCGGCATATATCTTATATTCTCCTTTTACAGATGTTATCTTTACTCCTTATTGCTATAGAAGAGAGTTAGGAAAAAAGCAAGTGAGGTTTAATGGCTTTATGGAACTTTGCTATCTTCACCCAAACTATTTTAAACCAGATCTATCCGTTCTTGAAGAACTCGGCATTGAAAAAGGTGAAAAGTATGTTATTGTTAGATTTGTTTCATTCAAGGCTATTCATGATACTGGGGTAAAAGGTTTTAATTGGGAAAACAAAATAGCGGTAGTCAATAGATTATCGAAATATGCAAAGGTCTTCGTAAATTCTGAAGGTGAGTTGCCCACAGAATTAGATAAATACAAATTCAATCTACCTCCTGAAAGATTTCACGATGCCTTATATTACTCGTCACTTTATGTAGGCGATTCAGGGACGACAGCAACTGAAGCAGCATGTTTGGGAGTACCTGCTATAAGATGTAATACTTTTGCACGTTCTCCTCATGAGAGGGGGAATTTTATTAAATTAGAAGAAGAATATGGATTGCTCCTTAATTTTAATGTTAATAATCAAGAAAAAGCTATTGAAAAAGCGGTTGATCTTATCAAGCAAGAGGATGTGAAGAACCAATGGGGAAAGCAAAGAGAAAAGTTACTTAGAGATAAAATTGACGTTACCTCATTTATTGTTTGGTTCATAAAAGAATATCCAAAAAGTATTGAAATCATAAGGGAAAATCCTGATTATCAAGAAAGGTTCAAATGAAAATAGCTTTAATATTAGAGTCAGACCTTAAAATCGACCAGAGCAAAAATCTTCAGGGAAGGTAATACTTGAAAAAATAGCACACATTATTGATAAAAAGATGTATTATGTTTTTACTAAAATTTATAAACATTAACGGAGATTTAATAAATGAAAGTTTTAATTTTAGCTCCTCATGTTGATGACGGGGAATTTGGTTGTGGCGGGTCAATTGCAAAATTTTTAGATGAAGGAAGCGAGGTTTATTACGTAGCTTTTTCTTTATGTGAGGATTCTTTGCCTGAAGGATTTCCTAAGGGAACTCTGAAAAAAGAGCTTATGGAGGCCACCCAGGTTCTGGGAATTAACGCTAAAAATCTTATTGTTTTCGATTATCCAGTTAGATATCATCCCAAAAACAGACAGGCTATACTGGAGGATTTGGTGAAGTTAAAGAAAAAATTGGACCCAGATGTTGTCTTTGTTCCCACTTCTACTGATATCCATCAGGATCATCACACCATTTATCAAGAAAGTTTGAGAGCGTTTAAAAATACAACCATTCTGGGTTATGAGTTCGTATGGAATAATTTCTCGGTAAAAATCAACGCATTTATATGCCTGGACGAAGAACAGGTCAGAAAAAAAACTGATGCCGTCAATAAATATAAGTCTCAAAAAGGCAGGCATTATGTTGATGACGATTTCATAGAGAATCTTGCGCGTATAAGAGGTGCTCAAATAAGCTGTAAGTATGCAGAAGCCTTTGAAGTGATAAGATGGATAATTAGAAAAATTTAAAGTCGTTATTATGGCGAATATTGTTTTTATAGGAGGAACGGGAAGATGTGGTACAAATATCTTAAAAAACCTTTTCTCAAAACACCCTAAAGTTGCAACCTTGCCATTTGAACATCGTTTTCTAATCGATCCTGATGGTATCGTTGATTTTTACTCAACTTTTTCTCAATCATGGTCACCATTTATGGCGGATAAAAGATTGAAAAGATTGGAGAATTTGCTCAATGAAGTAAGCAATGATAAAATATTTCATAAGGCATTAAAAAAAATGATTTTCCTTATAAATAAAGAGGGAAAATTCATATCTCCAAAGAAGTACATAGATTGGAAGTTGACTAAATATTTTCCCAATTTTAAGAAACATAATGAAAAATTAGTATCTAAACTTCGTGAATTTACCTATAGAGGTATATGGCCTGGAACTGACAGCTATACATTTAAACCACAAATATATCATAGTGGCCCAAAAACAAAAGAAAAATTGGCTGAAATTTTTGGAAATTATTTAAGGGATATTATTCAGGATTTCCTCTTGGAGAATAATAAAGAATTTTTCTTTGAAGATAATACTTGGAATATTTTTTTTGCTAGAGAGCTGCTTGAATTATTACCTGAATCAAAAGTCATTCATATCTTTAGGGATCCAAGGGATGTAGTGGCATCTTTTAGTCAGCAGCGGTGGTGCCCCGGAGATAGGAAAAAAGCTGCTTTGTGGTATAAGTCTATGATGGAGTACTGGTTTAAAATAAGAAATTATTTGCCTTCTTATTTTTATTATGAAATAAAACTAGAGACTTTAGTAAATTCATCTGAGAAAAGTATAAGACAATTATGTGAGTTTACTGGACTGCCATTTGAAGATCGCTTGTTAGAAGTTAATCTTGGTAAATCTCATATTGGTAGGTGGGAGAAAGAATTTCCTGAAAATGAAAAGATGGAAATATCTAATATTTTAGAATCCGTGATATATAAATTGGGATATTAATGAAATAGAAGTTCAGTGTAAAAAATATAATATGCTATATTAAAATTACAATTAATACGTAAAAATTATAAAAGGGAATCCTTATTTTTTTAATTTTAGATAGTTCAAAAAATATGTCAAAATATTATCTTGAAAAAGAAAAATACTACTGGTTGAAACTTCTATTTGATGGATTACTTTTATTAAGCTCTTTTCTAATGATTTACTATATTAAAAGGGGACATTTGGCGATTGAGCATAACTTTAGAAAGTTTTTGCCAATATTATTTTTAATCTGGTTTTTATCAACTCTTTTCTCTAAAAAATTCATGAAAGTAGAAAAGCAAAATTATTTTGAACTTCTAAAGCCATTTTTATTATCTGCTCTAGTATTGGTGGCGATGTTAACATTAATTATGTACGTGTTGGGCTGGTATTATCTTTCAAGATTTATTATTTATGGAACAGTGGGGGTATTCCTGGTTTTAGAGATTGCATTTTTATCCTGTATTTTCTTCATTTTTAAAAGAGAAAGCGAGAAAAAGAAAGTAAATCAGTTTTCTGTTATTTTTTTTCTTATTGAATTCGCTTTTATAATTATTGTTTTTATGTCTCTCTACTTTTATAAAAAAGGTACAGCTAAACTTACAGAAAACTATCAAATTTTATTGATGGGGATTCTGTTTACTTGGCTTTTAGTTTCTCTGTCAAGTCATAAGTTCAATATTGTTAAAAAAGAGAATTATTTAAAAACAATTTTTCCATTCATAAGATCTGAAATCATCATAATTAGTTTTATATCCTTTTTTATTTTCTTCTTTAAATTAGCTATGTATTCTCGCTTAATTATATTTGGATCACTTGGCCTTTTTAGCTTATTAGAAATAATTATTGTTTCTGTTTATTACATTTTTACTGCAGCACAAATATCGGATGAAAATGTAATTGATATTTTTCACGCCAGAGAAATTGAAGCTGAAAAACATAAATTTATTGATGGTAAAAAAAAGCAGGCAAAAATTTATGATTTTCATGGATTTGCTCTGAAGACTGCTTCTATAAAAGAAAAACTTAAAAATGTCTATTTAAAAAAGTTTCAATCCGTATATAAATTTATTGAAAATAATCTCAATCTGAATAGGATTGATATTCTTGAATCGGAAGTAGTTAATACGAGAATTCTTTATAACATAGAAATTCTTGAGAACAGCTCACTAGCCTTCTTTCTTAATCTTCATAAGATAAACAATTTTCGTAGAATTAATCAATATTTTATAGAGGCAAATAAAAAGATTAAATCAGGTGGAGTTTTTGTTGGCAGATTTGAATCTATTGAGCAAAGGAGAAAAAGGATTTATCAAAAATATCATTATGTTTTTGCGAAGTTGATTTATTTATTTGACTTTATTTACAGAAGAGTATGGCCTAAATTACCATTTTTCAAAAAAGTTTATTTTGCAATTTCTAAAGGGAATAATAGAGTTCTTTCAAGGGCAGAATGTTTGGGCAGATTACATTTTTGTGGTTTCGAACTTATCGACTTGAAAGAAATTGATAATTTTTTTTATTTTATTGCCAAAAGGGTAAAAAGCCCATCAAGTGATAAAAATCCCTCCTATGGTCTTATATTTAAACATAAAAGAGTTGGCAAAGAAGGAAATATTTTTTTTATCTATAAACTCCGTACGATGTATCCATATTCTGAATATATTCACAGCTATATATATGAAAAATATAAGTTAAACACAAGAGGAAAAATTTATGGCGATTTTAGAATTACTAATTGGGGGCGAGTTTTTCGTAAATATTACCTAGATGAACTTCCTGGGATAATTAATTTACTCAAGAGAGATATAAAGTTAATAGGAGTACGACCAATAAGTGAGACCATTTATAGTATATATCCAGAAAGTTTAAAAAAAGTAAGAATAAAATATAAACCGGGATTAATTCCCCCCTATTATGTAGATTTACCCCATTCAATAGAGGAAGTCTGGGAGTCAGAGAGAGAGTATTTAGAGAAGTATGGAAAAAATCCAATAAGAACAGATCTTTTTTACTTTATTAAATCCCTTAACAATATCTTATTTCATCATGCTAAAAGTGAATGATAATCTCAAAGGTTTACTTAAGACCATATATATAAAAACAGGTTAAAACGAAAAGGTGTTTTTTAAAAAAGTCTATAAGAAATTATAAGGATAAAAGTCAAACACTAATAACCTCAATTATTTAATTTCAAACTCCCTTTAGAGCTTTAAATCATCATATAAAAGATATAACAATCTACTTTAGTGCAACGCTTTTCACTCTGCTGATTGGGACCTTTGATGAAATAATTCAATGGATTGTTCCCGGCCGGATATGGAACTTTCAGGATGTGAGTCTCAATGTTATTTCTGGAGGACTAATTCAATTAGCAATATGGAAAGCGGTGGCGCCGAAATCCATATCAGAAAAAATAAATCCTAAATCTCAGAGGATATTTGCTACTCTTTTCACCCTTTGCCTAATAATTCTAGGACTATGTGCATCAAACACTCCTCAGCGTGTGTTTAGCTATACCAAACAAATTCCCTGGTTATCTTTTCTCCAAAAAGAGGAGCCAATGAGTGAGTTGGGATACAAGTACGATGATCCAGAGATAGGGATTTTTTACTCACGAATAAATCCAAAGAAGTTACAGAAAATAGATAACCAAAGAGGAGAAGAATACGCTCAAATATTGAATAAAATGGCCAATATGAATTATAAGCAATTCTTAAGAGAATACAATCCTATTACTAATCCTTTTTTGCATGAGCTTCGAGTTCACATATTTAGAAGGGATCGATATTATAAAAAGGCAAATAAGACTTCGGACATGAATGAAAAAAAGGAATTCTATTTTACCTCCTTTAAGGAAGATCTTATTCTGAGAAAATATTATAAAAGAAACATCTAAAACTCGGTTTATTGGTGGGACAATAAAAAGTTAAAAAATTTGAAACCTTAATTACCAAAAACAATCCATATAAGAACTCTGTCAACAGCAATTTTCTCACCGCATTTTCCAAAAAAACATGTGGACTACAATTTTAATTATTTTTCTTATACTGGAACTAACCAATTTTATCTGGAAATTCATGTCAACTGGTTAAGTTTTGACTGACAGATTAAAAATTGAGTATCATCAACTGAGAACTAAAAAATTCTGAATCAGAAGCCGGAAAAATGAGAAAAAAAGAAAACACAAAAAAATATTTTTGGGTAGATTGGCTACAGTTATTCCTGATTGGGCTGACAGCTCCCCTTTTTCTTTTTCCTTCCATGAAATATGTTTGGATATTTCTTATTATTCCTATGATTTGGACTTGTCGGAGGATAATAAAAAAGCGCTTTTTTGCAAGGACAGTTCTAGATTGGGCTTTGGTTATTTTATTAATTCAGGTTTTCGCAACTTGCGTAATAGTTCCAGACCTGGGCTTCAGCCTGCCCAAAATCGCTGGAGTTCTTTTGGGGTTGGCCTTTTTCTATTCAATAGTAGCCCTTTTGACAACTGAAAAATTAATAAAATGGGGGATTATTGCTTTTCTTGGTGCTGGTCTCATCTTATCAGTCGTTGGTATTCTGGGTATGCAATGGAATTTAGCGGATGATTTTGAAAAAATAGCAAACACATTTGAAAATATTTTGCCAAAGATAAATTGGAATTTGCCTGGAGCTAAAGAAGGTTTTAATCCTAATGCGATAGGAGGAACATTAATCCTTATTATTCCTTTGTGTTTGGGTTTACTTTTTTCACATATTAAAAAAAGCAAAAAAAATCATGTGATTTCTTATAAAGTGCTTTCCCTGATAATTTTCTTTGTAATTATTTTTGTAACTTTTAGTGTGTTATTTTTTACGCAATCAATAGGCAGTTGGATTGGATTAGTTATTGGTATATGGATTTTATTATTACCGTCGAAATGGAAAAAGTTGAGTTTAATATTAATACTTCTATTGGGGACAGCGATGTTTTTATTAAACTTTGATAAAGCCACGTCAATCTTTGATGTAAATAAACAAAAACTTCTAGGACGCGAGTTTAAGTGGATAATAGGAATTAAGACAGTAAGCCAAAATCCTTTTTTTGGTATAGGAATGAATCGGTTACGACAATTACCAACGATGGGTTACACTACGGCTCATGCTCATAATCATTTTATTCATACTGGGGCTGAGCTTGGGATTCCTGGGTTGATAGCTTATTTAGCTATTCTGATTGGTGCGGGCTATATGTGCTTTGAAATCTGGAGAAAGTCAAAAATTGGTTGGATGAGAATAGCTACACTTGGCCTTGGAGGCGGTCAACTGGCACATTTTATTTTTGGGATGTCCGATTCTATTCCTCTTGGAGCCAAAGTAGGAATCTTCTTCTGGTTCTCGCTTGGACTGATAACAGCAATGTACAACTACATGTTAAGAAGAAACGAACAGATAAAAACTGATGATTAATAGTTTGAGGAAGAGAGAAAAACAAACCTTTATTTATAAAAATTTAGTAATTATTGATTATTTTATATTAATTTGGGCTTTGGGATGAATGATTTTGTTCTTCAGGTGTCGGTAGTGATGCCCAGTTATAATGAAGAAAAATTTATTGCAAAAGCTATAGATAGTCTTGTAGATGATTATTTTTTAAAAAATTGTGAACTTATCATTGTCGATGGAATGAGCAGTGATGGGACGCGGCGGATAGTCCAATCTTTTATAAAAAAGGTGTTCAGGATACGGCTTCTGGAAAATAAACACAAGATACAGGCGTACGGGTTAAACCTTGGAATATCAGAGGCAAAAGGTGAGATAATTGTCAGAGCTGACGCACACTGTTTCTATCCTCCTCGATACATTAAGAAATGTGTTGAGTTATTAGAGAGAACAGGAGCTTCTAACGTGGGAGGGATAATGCTTCCTCAGGGAACTACGATGGATCAGAAAGCAATAGCTCTGGCCTTGAGACATCCAGTGGGGGTTGGCGATGCTAAATGGCGCCTTGGCAATTTCAATGGTTATGTTGATACCGTTTATCTTGGAACATTCTGGAAAAAACTGTTTGATGAGATAGGTCTTTATGATACAAATTGCGAGACAAACCAAGATGCCGAATTGAATCTAAGAATTCTAAAGGCAGGAAAGAAGATTCATCTAGATAGCTCATTAAAAGTCATTTATTTTCCGCGGGAATCTCTAAAAAAATTGGCTGTACAATATTTTAAATATGGTAGAGGCAGATGTTATACGGCTTTAAAGCATAGAAAAATAACATCATTAAGACAAGTGGCACCTGTTGGACTGGTTGTTGGTTTATTCCTTTCTATAATCTTAAGTTTTTTTTGGCCCCTGTTTCTACTTTTCCCTTTTTCCTATCTCCTCACTCTGTTTTTCACTTCGCTCCTTAGCTGGCCGAAGCAGTCCATTCCCTTAAAACAAAAACTCCTAACAGGATTGGCCTTTGGAATAATGCATACCTGCTGGGGGATAGGGTTTTTATCTCGTTTGACTTTTAAAAAAAATAATTAAAGCGACTAATTCATGGTAAAAAGCAAAAAATTATTAAAGGTTTTGATATGCTTGGTTTTTTTTCTGTTTATTTATAATATTCATAAAATTTTTGCAGAGAACCCTTTAAAAGGTAGAGTTCTCTTTTCAAGAAGAGGGGCTTATATATTATATGCATCTTCAAGCAACTCAACGAGATGGGCAGCGGAAAATTTGATAGACGGAAGAAGGAGACGAGGATGGCGGTCAAAAAAAAATAGCACTTTTCCTCATATAATTGTTTTCGCTTTAGCAGCTAATGCCGATATCGATCTATTAAAATTCAACAATAATACGAAGGAAAATAAGTATCCAGGAATCTCTGCCAAAGAAGTACAGGTAGAATT
>JAUUWR010000073.1 GCA_030588935.1 bacterium
TTGTTTTTGTAAGTTATATTATAAGAAAGTCTGCCAAGAATGATTTAGTAAATAAGAACTTTCTAAAAGAACAGATAGGAAGAATATTGATAAGGTCAGGAGGATTACCAAAATTCATGATAAAATATATTATAGAAGACCTAGTAAAATATGACATATTAACAAAAATAAATAAAACAAATCTTTACAGATTAAACAAAGTAGATGAGGAAAAACGAATAAATTTGTTAGATTAATAGAAAAGTTTAAAAAGAAAAGATTTAAATAGGCGATTTACTTCTAAATAGTGACTAAAATACTCATGAGTTAGGCAAATGCCTAATCTAAGGGAGGTGTTTTAGTAAAATGTTTGGAGTGCCTAAGGGGCGAACCCAGCAAACACCTCCCTTTATTTAATTAATAACATAAACTTATTTGAGATATTTTGAAACTGTAAATCCAGAGATATCCAACTTTCGACCAATCTTAGAAAAGTTAGGAGTGCCATCTGATTTTAGTATAATCCTTGATAGCTCCTTTATCTCATCAATAATATTTTTTGATAATTTATTAGATGGAGCGAATCTTCCAAATTTTTTGCTACCAGCATGATGATTGGAGGAATGATTGCCAGCTAATTGAACTTCCAAATTATCAATATTATTATTAAGCTTATCTCCGTCTATATGATGCACAACCTCCCACATCTCTAATTTCATATTTAAATGTAATTGCATAAGTATCCTATGTTCTTTATATTTTTTATTTCCATACTTTCTATTACGAGGCTGAAAAAAATAATAGCCATTATTAATCCTTTTAGAATACTTTAGTAACCCTTTAAAGAAGTCTATTTCATCTAATGTTAATTCTCTCATCAATATTATAAGTGGTAATACTTTATAATATTAACGCAAGGGGGGCAGAGTAGGGTTTCCTATGGAACATATCAATACAATATAATCAATCCACGTAATTATAGATTTCTTTTTAAATATATAGGATAATTAAATAATAGTTACACTTTATTATTCATTCCATAGTGAAAATAATTGTTTAAATAATAGTTCAAATTATAGTAGGTATGAAAAAGAACAAAAAGTTTGAACTATACAACATACTTTCTCTATTTAAGACTCATGGAAACGCAAAAAAAGTCGCAGCAGAATTAACTATATCAAAATCGAATATGTCTTATTACACAGGGAAACTAAAAGATTTAAAGGTATTAGAATATACGGCAAAAGGAGTATGGGAAGTTACTGGAGACTTATCAATAGTTCAAAAATCAATAGGTACACACTCACCCCTAGTAAACGATTTTCTAAAGAAAAATCCAAAAAAAGAAATAAGGGGACATGCTTTTATCTGGAAAATACAATTTGAAAAAGAATTTGATTGGAAAAGATTATTAGATAATTCAAGTCTTAAAAAGAAATATAAAATTCAATCAAATGGAAAGGTATTAAGAATATTATTCCAAGGTAGAAAGATATGGCTACAAAGAAACGGAACAGCAACAATATTTGAACCATTCGATTATTTTGGAGAGAACGCATATCAATCAAAAGGATTAGCAGTATATAATCTTGATAAATTAATCAAAAGTCTATTATACAAATTAAAACAACAATCAAACAGATACAAATTCACAACATCAAGAGTTCATTATGCTTTATTAAAGAATGAATTAGCAAGACAATTTAATGACAGAGGAGAGAAACTTAGTATTAAAACAGAAGATGGAACTGAATGGTTATGGCTTGATTTCTCAAAAGGAGATGGAGAATTTGAAACAGGAAACCTTAAAGAAGAATCAGAAGAAATAAGTAAAGTAAGTCAAGATTGGTGGAACGACCATAAGAAAACAAAATTCAAAACAACACCAACATATATAGAAAATAATTTTAACACAATAAAAGAACTAATGGGTGAATCATCAGAGCTACAATTAGATTTATCAAAAAAACAAATAAGTACAGATATGTTAATTAAACAAATGAGTGCAAACGTAAATGGACTATCACAAATAGTCTATCAATTAGTAGAGAATAAAAAATAAAGAACTTTCTTCACTAGAAAGTGAAAAAGAATGTTTAAATAAAGAAGAGGACTAATAATACCATGAGAATAAAAAGAAAATGTGCGGGATGTAAGAGATTATTAAGAAGTTGCAATTTAACAAAGAATAAATTCACAGAACAAATGCTTTGCAAAAAATGCAGCAACGAGATAGACCCAAATAAATTTTTTAATCCATTAGATGAAAATAAAGAGATAAGACCATTCTCAATAACAGATACAGAAAAAAAAGTTCTATTAAGATATAATACTAAAACACATGTAAATTCATTATGCAAATCACTCAAAGCAATAGAAAGAATAAAATTAATAAATAATTCACATAATAAAGAAAAATTAAAATGACAATTAACGGTATACCAATAAATCAAAAAGCAAGTGGAGAAAGAAATAAAAAAGTTTGGTTAATTAAAGATAAAAATGGAAGCATAATAGATTCATTTAGACAAAAGATAGTTGCAGTAAGTGAAAAAAAAAGAATAGAAAAAATAAGATTTGAAAAATTATATCTAGAGAGAGACAATTCTTATAGAGAAAATTTGAAGAGGCAATTGAGTAATTTAATATGAACACGCAAGAAAAATTAAACAAATTCATAGGAATCTTAAAGAGGTCAAATCTTTCTAAAGAGGATATCGTAAGAACGCTAGAATCAATATCAAACGATATAATTAAAGAAGTGGAATTACCAAGGGAACAAGGAAAGTCTAGTTTTGAGTTTAAAGAACTAGGAGAAACAATAGCAGTAATAACTTACAGAGACAAAAAACCAGTAAGAACAGAAATAAGAACAAGGGAGCTTAATTGGATTGAAGACAAAATAAGATTAAGATTCAAATATGGTATAGGATTAAAGGAAGATAAAAAGAATATAAAATATTTAGACAGTATCGATTTAGGAATAGATTTCGCAGAGCACTTTTCATATAAAGTGTTAAACACACAAGAGTATTACGCAAATAGAAAATTCCAAAATTATTTCACAATATGTCTAAGAGTTTTAAGGAAAAAAGAAATAATAGAATATAAGAAAGGAAGGATAAGATTAAATAAAACGAAAGATTTATAAAGTATAATCACATAGAAATAATATAAGAAAATGACAACAAAAAAAGAACAAATAAGAAAACAGACATGGAAGTTTTTTTGGCAACAGAAGATTCAAGAAGTAGGTGTATTCTTAGGAATTGCATTATCAATAATCTTTATCCCATTATGGGTAGGGAGATGGGAGTGGGCAACTAGTTTAATATCTAACGATATACCATTAACTTATGTATGGTGGACGGGATTGGTAGCATTAATATTTGGATTATTGTCTATAGGAATGGTATTACTTTCATTATTTTTATTTGGAATGGTAATGAAAGACTGGTTAGAATCGAATTGGAAAAGAGCAGAGAAAAGAGCCAAGAAAAAATACAAAACAAAAAGGACGAGTAACAAGTAAAATACGAAAAAAAATGGAAAAAGAAAAAGTTTATATAAGATGTTGTTCAGAAAAACAATGGAATGATACAATTAGAATATTCATTGCTCATAAAAAAATCTTCCGAGGAGAGACCGCATTAATTAAGCGTGGAGCAAAGGATGGGTATGTAACAGATATAAAACAAAATGGTTTATATTGCATGGCTTGGTCAAAGGAATCTGGATGGTCACATTGTCACGAAGTAGTCTATGTAGAACAAGGATATACAAAAGTAAACCACAAAGACTTAGATAAGTTCTTAGCAACAATCGGAAATACAGAACATGAAGTGGAAGTAAAAAAAATTAAAAAATTAAATAAAACAAAAAAATATCATAACGAAGTAAGAAAAATATCAGAAATATTAAACAATGAAAGCTATGAATGTGGAAAATGTAAAGGATGTGAAGATTCATACAATAAAGTAATGATGATAATCAACAAAATTAAAAGGATTTCCCAGAAGAACCCAAAGGCATCTAATAAGGAGAATAAAAAATGAAACAATATGAATTAAACACAATATTAGGATGCATATTAACTATAATATCATTCGCTCTCTTCTCAACAATGATAAGAGAGGCAATAGTTAATCCAAGCTTTATAACTATTTTATTATTAATGATTTCAACAGTTATGCTATCAAAGGGTGGAATATTTTTATTTGATGCATTAAGTAAAAAAAAGAACGTAATTAATGCCAAAGACGGCATGGAGGAAAAGAAATAATGGGAATGTATACACATTGTAGAGGTTGGATTTATTTAAGGGGAATTGATTATACTAAAAAAATTTTTGAGGAAATTCATGAGAAAGCTAGAGATATATCTCCAAGGTCAAGCTGTTGTATGAGTTGCACTTCTTTCAATAGAGGGTTTAACTGGTGTAATTATATTTTTATCGGTGGTGAAATTAAAAATTATGATGATGATTGGAATACATATTTAAAATTTTTATTTGAAAACTTTGAAATTGATGACTATAGTATTGAATTAAAGTACGGGGAATATGATGGTTGGAAAAAATTCGCTTATGCTGTGACTGACGAACAGGAGAAAGAAGAATGAAATTAACAACAAGCCAAATAAAAAATTTAAAATTATATGTAATAAAAAATGATTTAAATTATACTGATAGTATGTTTAGGTCTAAGAAAATTAGATTTAAATTTTTTTCATTAAGAATAACGGAAGATAATGAATTACTAATACACCCATATGTTTCCGTGGATAATTTTGAAAAGGATTGTAAAAAGATAAAAGAACAATTTGATAAGATTATGGACGCCATCTCTGTAACTGACGAAGAGGTGAAAAAATAATGGATATTAAATGTGCAGGATGCAACTGTAGGTGGAGGTCAAATCATGGAGTAGCAGATTCAAATGAATTTCATGGAGAATTAATTGAATGTCCTATGTGTATATTTGAAGTGGAG
>JAUUWR010000103.1 GCA_030588935.1 bacterium
ACCATAAAACTTGCCTGCGCCTCTCCTTCCCCAGGAGCCTGAACAACTGCAATCCCCATCGCCTCCAATAATTCCTCACTCTCTTTAATTTTCTGCTCATCTAAAAAAGCATCACTACGTGCATATTTTCCCATTGCCTCAACATCTTCTTCAGAAACAGCTTTTTCATATTTTTGTCTATATTGTTCTTTAACATCTCTTCTTTTCTCCTTAGTTTTCCCTTTCAACTCTGGAGCCTCCCCGTCAAAAACATAAATTAATTTAATTCCTTCTAAAATTAATTTCATATTTCTGTAAAACAAACCAGATAAATGGCTTGTCACATTCCCTTCAGAATCCTTAAGAGGAGTTCCATCTGGCTGCCTGATTGTAGTTAAAAACTGATAAATCGCATTAAAAGCATCCACTACAATAGTTTTGTTTTTTAAATCAGAAAACTGAATTTGTTTTTTTGGAATAATGTCCCCTATTTGTAAGCCCATATAAGGAATAAAAATAAGGGATATAAAAATTTATGCCTAATTTCTCTTTAGTTTTCTTGCATAATCTAAAAATCCTAAAAAAGTTTTTCCCAATTTTTCTGCAGAATACCAGCCCATGCCTTGTTTTTCATATCTTCTTGGAAAATATATTTTCAAAAGCTCTCTTTTTTCATTAGAATTCTTAGATAGTCTTAAAGAAATTCTTAAATTTCCAATATCCATTAAAAATCTATAATATTTATTCAATCTTTGTAATTCTCTATGATGTAAATACAGATCAGTAAGTTCATTATCAAGCCTCTCTTCTTCAATTTCTTTTATATCTCTCTCAGTTTGTTCGGGTATTGAACCATCTAGCTTCAAAGGATAGCTAAAATCATCATCCAATCTCTCAAGACTACTCAAAGCCTCTTGTCTTTCTTCTCCAGATAAAAGATGTAATGTTTTTCCCATTTTATTCTTCCTCAATCTTAAGTTCTGCTGAACTTCCTCCTTTAAGTTTATCTTCTAATCCTAAATCTTCGTCTGTAATTTCTTTTAATTCAACATCTTCATCTTTTATAATTTTAACTCTTAATTCATAATAAGGGCTCAACCCAATAACAGAACCATTTTTTATAAGTTTCTTCTCTCCAACATCAAGTTTTTCACCATCAACAAATGTTCCGTGCTTACTTCCATTATCTTCTACATAAAGGCCTTCTTCTTCAACATAGAGAATACTTTGTTTTTTAGAAACATTTCGTTGAAGTCTTAAAACATTAGGAATTTTAATATCATTAATAAAATAGCCTTTTACATGCCTTCCTATCGTGATTACCTTTTTATCAGACAAAGCATATGCTATTTCTTTATTTTCTTGCTCACTTCTTGTTAAATCAACTAGTCTTATATCCATAACCCCACCACATTACAACCATTTTTAAACCTTTTTGTTTGTTTATTTTATTTTTTAACTTATATCCTACAAATTATTAAGCTCCAAATATGAGTTTGTTTATCCTCTTTTGCTTGCTTAAGCTCCTCACCCAACAGCTTAATCCCTCATCTTAAGAATGTTTATTCTTGTAAGATTATAAGTTAATAATATAATATTATCTCAACCCAACCTTTAAATAACAATTCTATTTTTATAAAACATGCAAATCAACTTCATCCCAATAGATTATGACTACTTTGACTGGCAGGGTAAGAACTATGCAAAAATAATTGGAAGAACAGACCAAGATAAACGAGTTTGTATAATAGACAATTGTGATATTTATTTCTGGGCCATCTTAAAGCCAAAAACCCCTGATAAAAAAATAAAACAAATTCAGGAAAAAATACAAAAAATCAAGACTAAACTCCCCTCCAGAACTTCAGAAGTCTTAAAAACAGAACTTCACAACAAAAATTTCCTCGGAAAACCTGTAAAAGCAATTAAAATTTTCATAACAAACTTCAAAGATACTCATGAAATATCAGATAAAATCCCTATGAAATATATAGCCAAGAGAAGAGAAAAAGACCTAAAATATATAACAAAATACATTTTAGAAAGAAAACTAAAACCATTAATCTGGTATAAAATTGAAGGCGAACTTTTAAACAATGAAGATTTTGGAGGAATAAACAATATAGATGTTGATATTTGCCTAAAAGCAGAAAAAATATCAGAATTACAAAAACAACCACAATTCAAACCAAGAATTCTTGCATATGATATTGAAACAGATGAATTTGAAATAGGAAAAGGAGAAATTCTAATGATTTCCTTGGTTGGAAAAAATTTTAGAAAAGTTCTAACATGGAAAAAATGCCCTACAAAACTAAATTATGTTGAATGTTTTGAAGATGAAGAAGAAATGATAGAAAAATTTGCAGAATATATAAAAGAATATCAGCCAGATATTTTAGCAGGATATTTTTCAGATGGTTTTGACTTGCCTTATCTAAAAGCAAGAGCTGAAAAATTAAAAATAAAACTCCCTCTTGGAATTGATAATTCCCAGCCAAGATTTTCAAGAGGAAGATTACTAACAGGAAAAATAAAAGGAATCATCCATATAGATTTATTAAGATTTATCAGAACAGTATATGCTCAATATTTAAAATCAGAAACTCTTTCATTAAATGAAGTTTCTGCTGAACTTTTAGGAGAAAGAAAACTTGATTTTAACCCATTAGAATCTGCAAAATCAGACAAACCAATATGGGAAGATTTTTTCAAATACAATCTGCAGGATTCTGTCCTTGCATATAAACTAACAGAAAAACTTTGGCCAGACTTATTTGAAATTACAAAAATAGTTCAAGAACCTTTATTTAATGTGAGCAGGGCAGGTTTGTCAAGCTTAGTTGAAAACTATATTATCCATAATTTAGAAAAATTTAATGAAATTGCTGAAAAACGCCCGATACATGAAGAAATAGGCAATAGAAGAGCAAAAAAAAGTGTTGAAGGAGCTTTTGTATTTCAACCAAAACCAGGGTTATATGAAAACATTGCCATATTTGATTTTACTTCAATGCACACAAGCATAATCGTTTCTTTTAATATTTCCAAAGCCACTCTGCTTGAAAAAAAACAAAAAAATTCTTATGAATCCCCAGAACTAGAATTTGAAAATAAAAAAACAAGATTCTATTTTTCAAAAAAACCTGGATTTTTTCCAT
>JAUUWR010000079.1 GCA_030588935.1 bacterium
AAAGTCTTTGGAAAATTTTTTTCAATATACTCTGTTAGTTCTTTACTATCAGAATCAATAACTAATAACTTCTCTCCACATAAAATTCCATAATTTCCACCTTTTTCTAAATGTTCTAATAATTCTTTATCGTCAAAGTTATACCAAACATCCGGATTTGTTGTCCACCCTTTATCAATAGGTTTTTTACTCTTTGGTGCAAGTCTTATAAATTTTATATCTCTTCTTTGTAATTGTTTAGGTATTTCAATTACCATCTTCATCACCATTTTCAATTTTCTCAAAAGAAGTAAGAGTGCTTAAATTATAGGAAAAGGTTTTACCAAACTTGTCAATGAAGGTAACAAAATTATCGTCAATATCAATAATTTTACAGGTATAGTATAAAGACACATTATTTATCTTTAAAATAAGTCTATAAGAATTTCCTACAATTAATCGCATTTTCTCTCCTTATTTTATTTATTTCCATCTCTATTCTCCTTAATTAACCTTTATTTTAACGGTATACAGGCTCAAATTCCCATTATTTTTCTTAAACCAACATATTTCTATAGGTTCTCTTTTTTCCTTCTAATAAAAGAGTAGATGATTCATTTCATCTACTCTTATGGCAAAATTTTAACCTTTTGTTGGCTAACTATTATTTTTGATTTTTCTTTATCCCAGCTAATTTTTCCCTGATTGCTTCCCTAACAAAACGGGAGAAAGTATCAGCATTACTTTTATCTAATATTCTTTTAACTTTTCCTATATCCTTATCGTCTAAATTTAATGTGATTGTTTTTAATGTCATTTTAATTAATTTTTATGTAAAATTTAATAATCCCTTATTGATAAGTTTTCTTAATAAATAACTAAATTATTTAATAACATTTACCGACGAGAAAAACTTAAATTTACACTAATATTTTCCCTTCTTCAAATCCAATTATTCCTCTCTTCTTGAAATCATATAGTTCTCTTTTTAAGGCATCAGTGTTTCTTTCTTTTAATAGAGTAATTATTCTTCTCACATTTTCATCTATACTTAAACTGTTGTCCCAGTTGCTAAGTATTATCCCTATTTCTTCCTCTGTCCATCTTTTTCTACTGCTTCTTTCTTCTATTTTATTTTCCATCCTAATTTTCACCCCCTTTCAACAAATTTATTTAATAACATTTGAGGATTAATTTTTTCAACTTTAATCGCTCTAACCAATCTTCTATCATCATTATTATAAGAGTCTCTATCAAATAATCTCCCTTCAACAACAACTTTATCATTAATTCTTATTTTAGGAATGTAAGAAGAAATTTTAACAACAAACTCTTCATCTTTTGTCTGAAGAACAAACCTCATAAAATGTATTGAGTAAGTGGTTTTGTATTTTTCTCTTACTTCCAAGATTTCTTTAATCTTTCCTCCAATAATAATTTCTTGTTCCATAGAAAAATAACGAAAAAAGAGCAGTTAAATCTTGTTTGGAAAAATCTTAATTAATTCCTCATCATCCATGAAAAAATATTAATAGTCTCTTTTATTGAAAATAGTATGGCAAGAACAAAAAAAGAAGAAAATCCAAGACTACAAATATTTTTTGAATTATTAGAAGATACATTTCTTAAAGGTAAAGAGAATTTAACTTCAAGAGAATTTGTAGTTAGAGATAAAATTGAAAATAAATGTTCTCGTAATATTAATAATTATTGTAATGAATTAGTAAGGAAGGGATTTTTAATCCCTGAAACAATAACTCATGAAAAAGGGGAAGATAAGATAGTTTATTATAAATCAGATAATAAAATAATGTATCCTAAAGGAAAACCAGAAAAAAAAGGTACTTATTCTAAAAAAACTATAGAAAATAGTTATTCTCTAAATTGGAATGGTTTTGCCGGAGAAATAATAAAACAATTAATTGAAGAGGATTTTGAACCAGATGAGAAAACAATAGAATCTATTAAAGATGTTTTAAAATGTAAAGAGTGTAAAGAGTTTTATAAAAGAACTAAAAATATAGGTTCTGAAAAAAGTTTTTATATATATTTATTTAATCCTAACTTATTAAATAGAGAAGATATTTCTTCTAAATTAAAAAAAGCTATAAAATCAATAAAAAGATTAAAAGAAAAAATAAGAAATGAACATTGTCCTGAAAGTAAAATTCCAAAAGATTATTTAATAGAACCTTTTCTTAAAAACAAAGAAGTCTAAGTAGTTGGATTTTGTTTAACTTTCTTAAATCCTTTATCATCTGCATATACCATTTCATCCTCTTCTTTAAAAATCATGTTACTAAATAACTTCTGAAATTTTTTCATTCCTTGTTTAAGTTCTTCATGTTCTTTTTTGAACATGTCAAATTCTTCTTTCATCTTTATAGTTTTTTCATAATCTGCAACTAATCTTTTTTGAGATAAAGCTCTATTACAGAAAGAACAAAATTCTGCATCCCATTCATTTGAGTTATTACAATTTGGACATTTTATTGGTTTTTTTACTTCCTCCGGAATTTCTTCTTTTTTCTTTACCCCATTATATTCTAACTGCATATCCATTAAATCATCGTCTCCGAAATGTTGATATTCTGAGATTGTATTTGTTGATAAAGAATGCCCCACAAACTTCTTTAAAACAGAAATAGGGATAGAAGGGTCTTTGCTCATTTTAGTTATTAAAGAATGCCTCAGTAAATAAGGGTAACATTTTTTTAAATTTAATTTCCTTTTTACACTTCTAAAAACTGCATCAATTGTATTTTTTGAAATAGGTTTAAGATTAGAATAATTAATAAAAACAAAAGCTTCATCATCTTTATTGGCTGGATATTCATTACTCCATTTAATAAAGTAAGGTTCAGATTTGATTACTCTTATAGCTCTTGTTTCTTTATCTCCTGATTTCTTAGCTGTATGCACGTTTATGAAAAATCCATATTTGTCTTGTTTTACATCTTTCCATTTTAGTCTGAGAGCTTCAATTGGTCTTAATGCACCATCTAAACCACAAAAAGCTATATAGAATTTGTCCCTGTTATTCATACAAGCTTTAATCATCTGATAAACTTGTTCTTCACTTAACATCTCATCAGGAAGTTTTAAAGCTGTTTTGCTGTAAGGTCTTTTTATTTTAGCAACTTCAGAAGGATAATATTCATCTTCCCCTTTCCAATATTTAAAGGCCGCCCTAATATCCGTAGCATAGTCTTGTTTTGTTTTAATAGAAAAATCTGATTGAAGAATTATCCCCCATGCCTTTGTAATGTCATCTTTAACTGCTTTAGTAAAATCAATTTCTAACAAATCTCCAAACTTTACTAAATTGTGCTTAATACTTTTTAGCCTGTCAAGAGTAACATAACCTTTTTTTGTTTTAGTGTAATCATTAATCAATTTTTTATTCGTGGCAGAAAGTTTATTCCATTTTCCTTTTGATTCACCTTTAGACCATCTTTTTATTTGTGTTTTCATTTTACCGACGACAAATTTAAACTTTTCATAGAAATATTAATAGTCGGTTGTATATAAAGATTGTTAGGAAATACATAGTTTTATTATGTATTATTGGCAATAATATAATACGAAACTATATATTTATAATTTTATGCGAGATGGGAGAATCGAACTCCCGTCCCATGATTGGCAACCATGTGTTCTACCACTAAACTAATCTCGCATAATTTTTAATATAATAACTAATTTATAAAGTTAATTATAGAAAACCTTAAAATGGGCTTATTCTTTAAAATAAAATGCCAGATGTAGATACTCATTGTAGAATAAGTGAACAAAGAACACAAGGAGATGATTTTAGAGAATTACACGAATGGATTGATGCACCACAGGAACATTTTGGTGTAAATCATAGGTTAGAAAGACATAGTCTTAATAATATATATCTAAAATATGTTGGAGATAATTTTGGGAAGAGGGGAGTTATTGAATGGTTGTTTCATATAGCAATAGATAATATGGAAACAGCTAACAAATTTGCAGTAAAAGTGTACCAAAAAAATTATGAGGAAATAAGAATTGTTTTTTCTGGAAAAGAATTAAAGCTTTGTAGATTTTTTAAAAAAGAAGAAGACTATTAAACTCAAAAAAACATTTTAAAAACATTTTAATAGTCTGATTTCTTAATTAAATTATGAAATTAAAAAGAAATATCTTAACAATAATCTTAATTGTTTTTGTTTTATTTTTTATTTATGGAGCTTATAGTAATGCACAAATGTCAATTAAATTAAATAGTGCTTGTGATGACATTCAAAGAGGGATATTATCAGAATCTCCAGGTATGTTTGATACAACTGAGCAGTTTGTAAGTTGTATTTCTCAAAGAGATGATGCAAGAATAAAAATTTCTATTAATGTATTTAGTTTAATAATTTTTATTTTTT
>JAUUWR010000083.1 GCA_030588935.1 bacterium
ACCGAAAGGTTTATATAAAAATTTACTTATAGTTGGGTATGGATGATTGGCAAAGAAGAATTGCACAAGCTAGATAGCATAGGGCTAGGCAGTATAAGAGATATTTTAAAGAGGTGATGTATGGCTAAGGGTTTAAAAGAGATTATAGAGATATTAAACAAAAACGAAGAATGAACAGCAATCCACAGTAGGGAGTTTTGATAGAATGACTTAGAAATACGCCATAATATCATCTCTTTTTCTTCCTACTCAAAGCCGCCTTGCAAATAGCCCAAGCATTTGTTTTTTTTCTTTTTCCTGCTTCTTTATAGGTTTTAGGGATTTCTCCTTTTTTTATTTTCTTTTCCACTGCTTTTACACATCTATCTAATTTTTTTGGCATTGTACTGTAATATATACTTTGGAGTTTATATGTTTTTTGATTTATGCGCGATACGAGAATCGAACTCGTGTTTCATCGTTGGCAATATGAGTGAATTATTTTATATTTTTGTTTATGATGAAGTTATGAATGTATTGTTGTTAATATAAAGACATAACTAAACTATGTATCGTTGAATTTAATTTAATCTTCCAATTCTATATCATAATCTTTATATTTTCTTTGGAGTTGTCTTTCCATATCCTTATCATCATCACATATAATCTCTGTTCCAGAGCTTCCATAATGCCCTCCTGTTCCCATAAGACTCCCTCCTGCTTGCTTTCCTTTTGATTTCCTTACACAACACCCTCTTTTTATTACTTTTCCGTCTTTGTCTTTACAAGTATATTCTCCACTTTGATGATTGAATCCACACTTTAACTTTTCCTTTTGCCCCATTTTGTTTTACCCCCATATTGATTTATGCGCGGTGGGAGAATTGAACTCCCGTCTTAACCTTGGCAAGGTTATATTCTACCACTAAACTAACCACGCTTATCTATAATCAGAAAAAGAGAAATATTTAAAGATTATGGAAGAGCATGAGAATATTTAACGGAAAATGTAATTTTTGATTTTACTTTTTTCCCAGTTCTTTTTTCAATTTGTCTGCTTCTTTTTTCAATTCTTTCACTCTATTATCATAATCAGGCAGTTTATCTTTTTGCTCCTTTAAGTTTTCAATTTCTTCTTCTATGCCCTTCAACATCCTTTCTCTTTCTTTTTTAAAATCCATTTTATATTTATCCTCCTAAGCTTATGTTATTTATTAAATCTACTATTAAAAAGGGTAGAAACATTATAATTATTATTCCATATAAAATTATGAATATGTAAGGGATATATCTTTCTAATTTTGTTAATGTATAATAACTATTCAAATACTCATCTTCTTTAGTAAAAACTCTTGCTGGTAAATGTTCTTCTAAATCATGAATAACTCTAAATTTAGCACTATTCAATTTTTTATATGATGCAAGATTGGATATCCAAGATAAACATAAAAAAATACCCATAAAAGAGAGTATAATTACAACAAATGATTTTGATAAAACAGATAAATACCCTGCAACAGCAAAAAGAGCGGTGTTAGCGCCCAAATAAAGATTATTTGAAGTCATTCTTTTAGAACTAATATTTTCAGAGCTGTTTACAAAGATTTCATATTGTCTTAACAAGTGTTCTTCTTTATTGCCCTTATATTCTTTATTTATTAAATCTCGCTTATTTCTTATCCAACTCATTTTGTATTGCCTCCATATTCCATTTTATTATTTTTGCTTTATTTCTAAGTAATGGACCCGGTATAGGGTCTTTTTTATCCTTATGAATTCTTACTCCTACAACCTTTTTTCCCACCTCATAAGATTTGTTTATCTCCCACAAAACCGCAGGTCTTTTATAAGTTTCAGGTCCAATCATAACAATAGTTATAGATGTCTGTTTTATTCTTTTTTCACACCTTGTTTTCCAGTTATTATCAAAAGGTTTTTTCACAGAAAAATCTGTAAAGTTTAAGTTAAACTTATCATTTTTGGCTTGATGTCTTAATAGACCAACTTGAGCTTCATCTTCCATATGAAAGCTTATAAAAACATTTCTCTTCTTTCCGGAAGAGAGCAATGTTTGTTGACTCTTATCTAAAGATTTTACATTCTGACTTTTTGTTTTTGAATAATGAATTGTAGTTCTTGCTCTTGCATGTCCTCCACCCATTTGCATTCACCTCCTGAGAAAAGTTTAGTTTGTTTAGCAATATCCTTTAAGTTCAAAATCATTTGTTTAAGGTTATCAATAGATGCTTGATAAAAATCCTTATTGTTAAATTTTTCTTTTCTCTTTCCTATAAAATGTTTCCCGCTTTTTGTAGTGACTACATGGCTGTAAGTAATATAACCATCAGCAAAAGAAAAATCAATTAATCTTTTTTGTGAACCAAACCCATAAAGAAAAAGCTTATTTGTTTTATTTTTTATTAGTGAGCAAAAATGTTTTGCTTGTTGTATCATTGATTCATCACCCTCTCTAAAAAAATCTCCAACATGAAAAATAAAATGATTTATTCCTAAGCTTTTAAGAAATTTTAAGTGTAATTTAATTTGTGTTGAGTTGCATCCTTTAACCTGACCAAGAGGTTTAATATCAGGACATAAAGTTAATAATTCTCTTGTTTCCTTAGATAATCTAAGAAGTTCTTTAAAAGATTGCTTTTCTTTTTTGTAATACGTTGCTCCATCTACAGTAGTATATGTATCAGGCTTTAAGCCTCTTATAATTTCGGCATATTGTTTTGGTGAAAATTTCCATATTAAGTCATCTCTCATAATTAATGATAAAATTATAATTCCGTTATAATCCAGAAAGTTATGGATTCCTCCAAGCTTTTTTATATTCTTAAAGATATAATTGGGATTGCCTGTTTTTTTAGAAATAACATCCTGAACCCTTACAACAATTACCGGTGAATTTACAGCTCTGGCTATATCTAAAGTCTTTCTGTAATCTAATCTTACTATGGGAAAAATTGTTTTTATCATATTCAGCTATTTTGAAAGTTATTTCTTTCCCCATTTTTAACTCTCTTTTTAACGAGAAAGGGCTTTTTAAATTTTATGGTAGTGTAGAATTTACATATAACTATGGAAAATGGAAAGTTTTATAAACAACTTTTGATTATTTATAACATGAAAAAAGAGGAGAGGGTGGTTATATCTACTGTATTTAGTGGCAGAGCTATAAAAGTTGTTATAAAGAATCTGAAGCCAGATAAACTAATTCTTATTGTAGACGATCCCATTCATAAAACCAAAAAAGAAACTATTGATGAGTTAAAAGAAAAATTTAAGGGGATTTTTGATATTGAAATTATGAAAACTTCTCTATATGACATTCCAGAGATTATGAAAAAGGTTACTAAAAAAATTGACGAGGAATACAAACAAGAAAAAGAGATAATTTTACACATCACAGAAGGGAGAAAAATTACATCATTAGCATTGCTATTTTCAGGATATGCCAGAAAAGACAAAGTTTCAGAATCTTATTATGTTGAAGAAGAAGGAGATAAAATGTTGCCCCTTCCTGTTATTGTTAAATTTGATATAAGTGAAAATAAAAAAAAGTTTTTACATGAAATAGAAAAAGGAATTACAGATACAGATAAGATTATGGAAAATCTAAACATCGGACAAAGTGCTGTTTATAAGTACATTAAAGAATTAAAAGAAGAAGGATTTTTGGAAGATACCAAAGAACTAAAACTAACAGAGGTAGGAAAGATTGTTTCTATCTAATTAATTTGGATAGCATAACAAATGTTAAATATAATAGTAAATTTATTAAATTATTAAATAACTTTTTATCAAAATGGAAAAGAAAAAAGAGAAGTATAAAGTAATTGATTTATTTTGTGGAGCAGGAGGATTAAGTACAGGATTTAGAATAGCAGGTTTTGATGTTCTATTAGGGATAGATAACATTCCTGTATTTTGTGAAACCTTTAAAAAGAATGATAAAAAAGCCATATGCAGAGATGCAAAAGAAATAAGTGTAGAAGAGATAAAAGAGATTATTGGTAACGCAAAAGTTGATGTTATAGTCGGAGGTCCTCCCTGTCAGGGGTTTAGTATGGCTGGAAGGAGGGCTAAAAAAGACCCCCGAAATTCTTTGTTTATGGAATTTGTAAGAATCGTTGATGGTTTAAAACCTAAGTTTTTTGTTATGGAAAATGTTCCCGGTATCCTTACAATGAAGACTTCTGAAGGAGAACTTGTTCAGGAAATTATATTTGAAGAAT
>JAUUWR010000114.1 GCA_030588935.1 bacterium
GATAGTTTTGAAAGATGTACCAAGGGGATTCCCCGAGATATCCTCCGAATCTTCCATGTCTCTTTTTTATTAATTTAGCTGAAGTTCCTTTTAGTTTTTTTACATTATCTCCTAGTACTTGTGTGCACTGCTTTTCTTCCATATTAAATTTATCCAAATAATAGAATTTATTAGGATTAGTTATTAAGACTATTGTTCCCAGGGTGAGTTCTTTTCCAAAGTTAGCTACATTATTATATATGTCAGCTCCTTTTCTTGTAAAGGCAGTTATATAGTTTTTACTTTTATTTATTGAGTTCCAGGATTTTATGATTGTTTCTGGGAGGATTATATTCTCATTGGAATTGAAGAGGTGGGATTCCAATGCAAGTACCTTCTTATCTGATGCGTAAATTTTACCCCATATCGCTTTTTTTTTGCGTTCTAATCTTCTCACTAAGTCCTCTGATATATCCAATTCCCCTCCGATTTTTTGTGCTTTTTTATGATTGTTTTTAATTCTATTAATAAAATCTCTATCTGTAAGATATTTTGTTAGCCAATCTTGAAGTTGTGGTCGAAGTTCTCCAGAATACATGAAATATGATCGCTCTTTTTTATTGAATTTTTTTAAAAGAGCCTCAAATTGTTCTTCTTTTGGTCCTGAACTGAAATCAATCCTGAAATCCGAGTTTTTAGGAGATTGCATAATTATTGCTGCAGCCTTGTTAATATAACCACAGATATATGCTTGAACTTCTTTCTTTTTTGAGCCATGATAACTCATGAATATCTTCGGATGGAAGAATCCTCCTTCTTCTGGAGGATGTTTATACCCTCCAAAAATCTCTAAATTTACCTTAGTCATAAATTTACTGGCTAAAATTAGTTTAAATAAATTGTTAATAAGTAAAATATATATTAAGAGACATTTAAAAATATCAAAAATTCACAACCTTTAAAAACCCCACTTCATAGATAATATTTCTAAAATGCCCATGAAAATAATAAATCAGGTGATAAAAATTTCTATTATGGCTGGCATTATTTAATTACAAGCTGACTTTCTAGCTTGTGGGATTTTAAAATGAGTTTAGATGAATATATGCAAATAACTGAAAAAGAAAAACAACAAGCTACAAAATATTTTCTTGATCTTATTCACTCTGGAGAAAGATATAAAGCCATAAAATATTATAAAGGATTGGATGACGAAGTTAGAAATTATATTAAAAAAGATCCAAGTGGACAATGGGAATTGTGGAGCTCTTTAACAGAACTTGAAGCATGAATAGAAAGGGATAATTTAAAAATATTAGATTATATTTAATAAAATGGAAGAAAAACAAATACTCTCCTTTTGGAAAAAGAAAAAGATTTATGAAAAGAGCAGAAAGAAAAATGCTCGCGGAAAGGCATTTTATATGATGGACGGACCCCCTTATGCAACAGGGTATATTCATATAGGAACTGCTCTTAATAAAATTCTAAAAGATATTGCTATGCGTTCGCAGAGATTGCAGGGAAAAAATGTTTTTGACAGAGCAGGTTATGATACTCATGGAGTTCCAATTGAATTTCAAATTGAGAAAGAGATTGGAAGCAAAAGCAAGAAAGATATTGAGAAATATGGAGTTAAGAAATTTGTAAATAAGTGCAAGAAATTTGCTACAAAATTTATTGGGGTTATGAATAAAGAGTTTGAGAATCTTGGTGTTTGGATGGATTTTAGAAATCCTTATTTAACTTTGGATGATAATTATATTGAGACAATTTGGGATTGTTTTAAAATTGCTGATAAAAAGAAATTATTGTATTTAGGAAAATATCCAATACATATTTGCCCAAGATGTGAGACAGCTGTTGCTTATAATGAGATAGAGTATGCTAAGCAGGAAGATGTTTCTGTTTTTGTGAAGTTTGCTTTAAGTGGAAAGAGAAATAGTTTTTTAATAATCTGGACAACAACTCCCTGGACTTTGCCTGGAAATACTGGGATAATGGTTAATCCTGATTTTGATTATCAAGAGATAGAGGTTGGGAAAGAAACATGGATTATAGCTAAAAAATTGGTTCCTAAAATTATAAAAGAGATAGGAAAAGATTATACTGTTAAAAAAACAATTAAAGGCAGGGAAATGGATGGATGGAAATATGAAAACCCTTTGTCTAAGAATTTGAAGTTGAATGTTAAAAATGGCTATAAAATTATTTTGTCTAAGAGATATGTTAATTTAGATGAAGGGACTGGGTTGGTTCATTGTGCTCCTGGGCATGGAAAAGAAGATTATGAAGTTGGGAAAAAATATGGGCTGGATATGCCTTCTCCTGTAGACATTAATGGTTTGCTGACAAAAGAAGCGGGGAAATATTCTGGTAAAAAAGCGCGGGTTGTTGATTTTGAGATTATGGAAGATTTGGAAAAACAGGGATTTTTAGTTTATAAATTAAAATATATTCATGATTATCCTCTGTGCTGGAGATGCAAGTCGCCTTTGCTGATGTTTTCTCAGCCGCAGTGGTTTTTGAAGATTTCTAATATACATTCTAAATTATTAAAAGAGAATATGAAAACTAATTGGATTCCAAGTTATATGAGATTAAGGATGAAAGCTTGGTTGGACGGGATTTCTGACTGGCCTGTTTCA
>JAUUWR010000089.1 GCA_030588935.1 bacterium
TTCCATCTTTTTTTCTATAAATTAAGGATTTCAAAGTGAGTAGTTGTTTTATTCTTTTCTAATGCAGTTATTAATTCTTGTAGAGGCTTTCTATCCCAACAAGCAACTTCTATTATCTCAAAACCATCTTCACTAAGATAAGCAGGAGCAGGATAAATAAAAACAGGATCATAGATTGCTCTGTAGACTTTTAATTCTTTTTTATGTTTAGCTAATGTAAAAATAACATCTCCATAAACCTCTGTTTTAATTATCTTTTGGTGAGTTTTCATATATTTAATATATTTTTTAATATTCTTTTCTTCACCAACTAAATGCTGAATTGCAGAAGTATACACGTAATTTCCTTTAATATAATGCCCCACATAGTAAAAAAATACAGATAAATTCAATTCTTTCAATTTTGGAGCATAGATGCAATCACTATGTTCATACTTAAATTTCAAATACCACATATACCTTATATAGAAGGTATATTTTTAAATCTTTTCACCCCCTAACTCCCCCCTCAAATCCTTCAAAACCTCCAACCCAACCAACTTTTCTCCTGCAACAAATCTTAATAAAGCCCCCCCACTTAAACTAACATGCCCAAACTTCCCACGACTCACCCCAGATATCTCAATAGCATCACTTAAATGCCCTCCTCCAATTAAACTAAATCCTTTATTATCAGCAACAGCTCTTAAAATTACAAAAGTACCTTTGCAAAATTTCCTATCAGCACAATAACCAGCAGGCCCTTTCATAAAAATAATCTTCGCCTTTCTAATCTCCTCAACATACCTCTCCTGAGTCTCCTCACCAATATCAAAAATTTCATAATTACTTGGAAATTCCTCAACTTTCAATTCTTTTCTCCCACCCCTTTGTTTAACAGCAAAATCAACAGGCATCTCGACATTTCTCAATCTCTTTCTCAATTTTTTAATAACAGAATTATAATTTTTTATTGTTTTTTTCAAATATTTATTTTGTTCTCCTAAATTCTTGCCTCTGGCTATCAAACAAAGTTGGCCAAATAAACCGCAAGCTAAAACTTTATTTCCTTTTAATAGCTTAATATTATCTTCTGGTTTTGCTCCCCCTAAAATATACAAGCAATCCTTTAGCTTAATTTTTTTTAAAGCATTAACTTCTTTCTCTAAAAGCCTGCCAGCACAGCTCTTTAAATAACGAGGAAACAAAACTATAGAAGTCTGTTTCCGATGACAAACAGAAAACGCATCATTAACATAAATATTAATTAAAGGCACCAACGCCTTCACCAATTTATTTTTCCTTGCTTTTTCAGGATGAAATTCATCTTTAATTCCTCTAACATTATCTAAAAGAATAGCCTGTCCTTGTTTTAAATTCTTTATCGCTTTATTGGCTTTATCTCCAACAACATCATTAACAAATTTAATTTTTGTGAACCTATTTAGCAATTTAGCATGTTGCCTTAAACTTAAAAAATCACTCTTGCCAGGCCTGCCTTGATGTGCCAACACCACAATTTTTGCTTTTTTCCTTCTTAACTCATTAATTGTTTTAGCACTTTCTTTTATTCTTTCTGAAAGCAAAACTCTATCTTTATGAACATCTGAATTCAAATCAGCTCGTAAAAGAACAGTCTTGTTTCTAAAGCTGAAGTCTGAAAGAGTTTTCATTTTAATATTTTCAACATATCAATCATCCTACAACTATAACCATACTCATTATCATACCAGGCTAAAACTTTAACTGTATTCCCAATTACAATAGTAGAAAGCCCATCAATAATTGAAGAATGAGGATTCCTAATAATATCACTTGACACTAACTCATCTTCACTATACTTCAAAATCCCTTTTAATTTACCATTAGCAGCTTTTTTTAAAGCAGCATTCACCTGATTTCCATTAACTTTTTTATTTAACTCAGCAACAAAATCAACAACACTCCCACAAGCAACAGGAACTCTAAATGCAAGCCCGTCAATTTTTCCTTTTAATTCAGGAATAACTTTGCATGTTGCAGTTGTAGCTCCAGAAGTAGTGGGGATTATATTAACAGCACCAGCTCTTCCTCTTCTTAATTTTTTATGAGGTGTGTCAAGTATTTTTTGATTTGGAGTGTAAGCATGAACAGTTGTCATAAAACCTTTTTTTATGCCAAAACTATCTTGCAAAACTTTAGCAACAGGAGCAAGACAATTAGTAGTGCAGGATGCCATAGAAATCACCCTGTTTCTCTTGTTCAATTTATTATGATTTACCCCTAAAATTATTGTAGCATCACAGTTTTTTGCAGTAGCTGAAATAATAACTTTTTTTGCACCTGCCTTTAAATGTTTATAACCTTCATTCTCAAAAACCCCTGTTGACTCAATCACTACATCTGCTTTCAATTTCTTCCACGGCAGTTTCTCTGGATTAGCCTCAGAAAAAACAGAAATCTTTTTTCCATTAATCTTTAAAAAACCTTTTCCGACCTCAACTTTCTTATTATAATTTCCATAAACAGAATCATATTTTAATAAATAAGCAAGAGTTTTCGCATCTGTCAAATCATTAACAGCTACAAAATTTATTCCTCTCTCTAAACCTATTTTCAAAACCAATCTACCAATTCTACCAAGCCCATTAATTGCAACCCTCATTTTACCTCTTTTTATTCTTCTAATATAAAAATTAAAGGCTATATATAAATTTTTGGTTATTGTTAAGTCAACTTCACAATTGTGTATAAAAAGATGAGAGAAGTTCCAACTTCCAGAACTAATTTCTCGCTTATAATATTTTGCCTTACTAGTTAAAAAGAAAAATTTGGCTGTCCGAATGGCGACAAATTTTTCCAGCAATTAAAATGCACAGTTTAAAACTTTACTTTACAGTTATCTAAATTAAAACTTAAGAGTATAATCTTAGATCATTATTTTTTCTAACTTTAAATTTTTTCTTAGAAACCTTTAAATAATCTTAAAATTTATTTTATTGAAGAGGTAAAATGTTTGATTTAACAGGCAAGGTTGCAATTGTTACTGGTGCTGCTAGAGGCATTGGACAGGCAATTGCTATAGAATTAGCCAGACATGGAGCAAATGTAGTTGTTTCTGATATTATTCCTGGAAATACAACAGTTAATAAAATCAAAGCATTAAAAAAGAAAGCTTTCTTTGTCAGTGCAGATGTTTCTAAAAAACAAGATATTGAAGATTTGATGAGTGAAACAATCAGGCATTTTAGAAAAATAGATATTTTAGTTAATAATGCAGGCATATTCCAGCCATCTCCTTCTGAGACATTAAGCGAAGAAGACTGGGAAAAAACAATAGATATAAACTTAAAAGGTTATTTTTTATGTGCACAAGCAGCAGGAAAATATATGATAAGAAGAAAAAAAGGTGTTATAATCAATATAGCATCAATAGCTGGTTTAGAAGGTTATGCCCAAGGAGCATCTTATTGTGCAAGCAAGGGGGGGATTGTTAATTTGACTAATTCTCTAGCAGCAGAATGGGGGCCAAAAGGAATAAGAGTTAATTCAATTTGTCCAGGAGTTATAGAAACTGCAATGACAAAAGGCATGTTAGCAAATAAGAAAACAAAACAAGGAACATTAGCCAAAATTCCTCTAAAAAGAATAGGAAAGCCAATTGATATTGCTGGAGCTGCTGTTTACTTAGCTTCAGATGCTTCAT
>JAUUWR010000055.1 GCA_030588935.1 bacterium
CAGATACTAAAAATAATGAAGTTTTATGTTTTGAATATAGGCGTGGTGATAAGCAAGTAACCGCAGAACATTTTATATTTAGAAAAACTTAAATAATCTTTCTATATTCTCAATTAAACAAAAGTTTAAATAACTTAGATAATTCTTATTAACATGCCTAAAAAAGATAATTTAGAAAAGAGTGTGGAAGAAGGAAATGAAGGACCCAGAAAGCTTCTTTCAGAAGAAGATGGTAAAAAGTATTGTGGGAAATATGTTGCTGTTGCTTCTTTTAATAGTAAAGAGGTAATTGCATATGGAAAAAATCCAGCAAAAGTTGCCAAAGAAGCCTATAAAAAAGTAAAAGAACCTGTTATATTTTTTGTCCCAGATCCTGACGTAACATATATTTATAATGCAGCATAATTACATTCTCTTCTTAAGAAAAACTTAAATAATCTATTTCTCCACAATCCCCCATAACCAAAAATCCCTCAAACAAAAACTTTTATTAACATAGTTTCTTTGTTTTATATAAATAAAGAGGTAAAATGAAAATTAAAAATTTTCAATCATGTAAATTTCATGAAAGGGAGGAAATTTACATAAAATGAAGTTTGATGTAATTACTTTTGGATCAGCAGTTGTAGATGTGTTTGTAAATACTGATATAGCAGAAAGAGGAAGATTTATTGCTTATCCTGTCGGCTCTAAGATTTTACTTAAAAATCTAAGGTTTGATATTGGTGGTGGAGGCACAAACACAGCAGTTGCTTTTTCTCGTCTTGGCTTGAAGACAGGTTTTATTGGCAAGATTGGAGATGATAATGATGGAGAAGAAATTTTGTCTGTATTAAAAAAAGAAAATATAAAGTTTTTAGGAAAAATACAGAAAGGAGCAATTAGCGGATATTCAATAATTTTAGACAGTAAAGAAAAAAGCAGGACTATTTTAACATATAAGGGGATTAATGATAATTTAAGTTTAAATGAAATTAAAAAATTTAAAACTAAGTGGCTTTATTTGTCTTCTTTATTAGGAAAAAGCTTAGCCACACAAATAAAACTTGTGAAATTATTAAAAAAGAAAGGCGCTAAAATAGCTTTTAATCCTAGTTCTTATCTGATTAAAAAACAGAATTTATCTGGGATATTAAGATTATGTGATATTCTTATTTTAAATAAAGAAGAAGCAAGATTATTAACAAAAGAAAAAGATTCTCTTTTCGGGTTGAATAAACTTGGCCCTAAAATTGTGGTTATTACTGATAAAAATAAAATGATAAGTTGTTATGATGGTGCAAGAAAGTATTATCTTAAGCCCAATAAAGTAAAAGTGGTTGAAAGAACAGGTGCAGGAGATGCTTTTGCTTCTGGTTTTGTTGCTGGACAAATTGCTGGCAAGAATATCATGGAGAGTTTAAGATTGGGGTTGAGAGAAAGTGAGAGTGTTATTAAATATTTTGGGGCTAAAAATAAATTGTTGAGGATGAGGTTGAAATGATGAAATAGTAAAAATGATACTTAATTTATTGTATCTTTTACATCTGGATATTCAACCCAATTATTTTTCCAATTTCTGAATTTAACAATTGGATTTCCCTCTGAATTTTGAGTGTATTGAAATTCAGGAGTTCCATTTAATTCTAAAGGAACAGTCTTTTTTCCATCATAATGCACAATTATGTATTCTGGCAGAGCCACATGTGATTTGGTTCTCCAAAGAGGTTTTAATAATTTAATTCCATCTCTGACTGAAACTCTTTGCTTATCTCCAAAAGGAGTGTGTGGCATCGAATGCAATAAATAATAAGGTTTAATGTTCATCCCATATGCTTTACTAAATAGTTCCCATAAAGTTTTTGTATTATCATTTATACCTTTAAGCAATGGAGTATGTAATACGAGAAGAGGAGCATATCTTCCAGCACCTTCTTTTATTCTTCCAACAGCTTCTTCAAATTCAGGAGTTAATTCAGAAGGATGTGCTACATTTAAAGCAATTTCATTTATTCTATATTTTTTTATTATATTCACTAAATTATCAGTTATTCTAAATGGATTTATAGTCAAGGCTCTTATGTGCATTCTCTTAAACTTAATTTTAGGTTTTTCATCTTTCCCTTTTATTTCAGAAATATCTTTAAGCATATTTTCAAGTTTAGAATCTGAATTAAGTAATGGTTCTCCTCCACTAAAAATTACTTCTTCAACTTTTGGATGTTTTCTTATGTAATCTAGTGATTTTTCCCAATTTCCATAAGAGAATTTTTTTCTTTCCTGAGGATTTTTTTCTAAAGTTCCTAATGCTTCAAAACAAAAACTACAATATCCTAAACATTCTCTGAATCTTATTAAAACCCTATTATCATATTTATGGTGTAATATCTTTGTTGGGAATTCTTCAGGATTTTCCCAGTTATCTGTTCCATCATAAGCATCATGACCTTTTGTGTAAAGTTTTCCCTGTGGGAAAAATTGCCTAAACCACGGATTTTTTAGGATTTTTTCTTTAGAAATATCTTTTGGGATTTGATATAAAACATATGGGGTTATTTGAAATTTGATTCTATCTCCAGATTCTTTGTAAAGATTTTGAAAAAAACCAGAGTCGATATTAATAAAATAACTTTCCAATAATCTAACATCTTTAGTAGCATTTTTTTGCTGCCATTTCCAATCAGACCACATTTTATCTATGTTTCTTCCTACATCTACTGCTATCATTTCAAGTTGACTTTTAGTTGGTTGATTTGTCATAACTATTCAGTAGGTATTACATTAATAAAACCTTTTATCTTATTTTTTGCATAATGGCAAGATTTAAATACTATTACTTCCCTATAGCAAAATATGGAAACAATAAAATTATCTTTAAAGGACAAAAGAATTTTAGCTTTATTAGATAAAGAGTCTAACTTATCTTATTCAAAAATAGCAAAAAAAGTAGGTATTAGCAGACAGGTTGCTGAATATAGGATTCGTAAATTACTTTCTCAGAAAACTATTTATGCTTTTTATACACTAATAGATGTTGGCAAACTTGGTTATTCTTCTTTTAGAGTCCATTTAAGAGTTAAAAATGTTAGCCAAGAAACCTACTCTAAGTTTGCAGAAAAATTGTTTAGAGAATATCCCACTTTTTGGGTCGGTTTTGTATCTGGAAGTTTTGATATTATAATGGATATTTTTGCTAGAAACTTTAATGAATTTGAAAAAATATTAAGAGAAATACTAAGAAAAAACAAAAATATAGTTCAGAGTTATGATGTTTTAGCTATATTAGAATTGGATTTATATGATTATGGATACTTTCTAGAAAAAAATACTAATAGAAACAAAGTAGTTGTTCACAAAAATGAAGATTTAGTTAAATTAGATGATAAGGATAAAAAAATATTAAAAATTATTAAACTTAATTCAAGAATTCCTTATGAAGAAATAAGTAAAAAAGTGAAATTAAGCAGAAATGCTGTAAAGCAGAGAATTAAAAAATTAGAGGAAAAGAAGATTATAGCGGGTTATAAGATTCTTGTTAATTTTAATCATTTTGATAATCAATCTTTTAAGATATTTATAAAATATAATAATTCAAAAATAGAACAAGAAAAAGCTCTTTTAGAAGAAGTGAGACAAACCCCTGGAATTTTGGATATACTTAAATTTATAGGTAAATGGAATTTGGATATTGAAATTCAGATAAAGGATAGCAGAGAATTACAACGATTTATTATTGGTCTGCGTGATAAGTATGGTATAATAGAAGATTATGAGATAGTAAGAATGATTGATGATTATGGGATTGATTTTTATCCTACTAGAATAAATGAGTAAATTTATAAGATAGTTTATGTTTAATATATAACAAAAGGTAAAATGATAAACCTTAAAAAAATAACTAAAAAAGGCAAGGCTTTATTCTTAGCTTATGACCAAGGATTAGAACATGGACCTAGTGATTTTAATGATAAAAATGTTGATCCTAATTATATTATAGAGATTGCTAAAAAAGGGGGTTATACTGGGGTTGTTTTTCAAAAAGGAATTGCAGAAAAATATAAATCTGAGATTAAAAAAAGCAAGGTCTCTCTTATTTTGAAATTAAATGGCAAGACAAATCTTGTAAAAGGAGATCCTATTTCAAGACAATTATGTACAGTAAAAGAAGCAATTAAATTAGGAGCAGGTGCTGTTGGTTATACAATTTATATTGGAAGCAAGCACGAAAGTATAATGTTTAAAGAATTTGAAAATATACAAAGAGAGGCGCGTAAAAAAGGTTTGCCTGTGATTGCGTGGATTTATCCTCGAGGAAAATCAATTAAAAGTAAGTCAAGCAGAGAACTAATGGCTTATGCTGCCCGAACAGGGCTTGAGATAGGAGCAGATATTATTAAAATAAAATATAATGGGAAAATTGCTGATTTAAAATGGGCTGTTAAAAATGCAGGCAAGACAAGGGTGATTATTGCTGGCGGGGTGAAAAAAAATGAGAGAGAGTTACTTCGGCAAGTGAGGGAGATTGTTGATGCTGGAGCAATTGGTCTTGCTATTGGAAGAAATATATGGCAGAATAAAAAACCTTTGGAAATTACTAAGAAAATTAAGAAGGTGATTTGGGGATGACAAAATGAAACCTCTAATTGTCATAAACTTTAAAACTTACAAGCAAGGTAAGGCTGCTGTTAAGTTGGCTAAAATTATTGAAAAAGTTAGCAGGAATATAATTATTGGTGTTCAAGCATCTGATATTTATGAAATTGCAAAAGCTACTAAACTGAAAGTTTATGCTCAACATGTTGACTGGCAAAAGCCAGGCAGACATACTGGCTTTATTCTTCCAGAGGCTGTTAAAAAAGATAAGTCTGCTGGTAGTTTCTTAAATCATTCTGAACATAAATTAAGTCCCCGTATTTTGAGAAAGACAATTGAGAGATGCAAGAAAATAGGGCTTAAAACAATGGTTTTTGCTTCTTCGTTGGGGGAAGCTAAGAGGATTCAAAGATTAAAACCAGATTATCTTATTATTGAGCCTCCTGAACTTGTAAGTGGTAGAGTATCTGTTTCTAAAGCAAAGCCTGAGTTAATTGAGAAAATTGCTAAAAAATTAAAAACAAGGTTTTTAGTTGGTGCAGGAATTCATACAAGCGAGGATATTAAAAAAGCGCTTGAGTTAGGGGCAGGTGGAATAGCTATTTCATCTGCAATAACTAAAGCAAAAAAACCTGGAAGGAAATTGAGAGAATTGTTAATTTAGCTTTGAATGTATACCCTGATGACATATGTCGATAGGGCAAACTGAAAATTAGTTTTTATGAAATTCAGGAAGGTAAACCTAACCTGAATTTCTTTATCCTCTATATCTGGTAATTATCTTTTAAGTTACTCATCTACAGAGCGAGAAATATTTATGAGATATTAGTTAGTAAATAATTTGGGTTAGCGAAGCTTCCCAAATTTACATGTAAAAAGGTAGGACAGATGTCTGTGGGGAACACATTAATTTAACTTTGAGATAATTATATAAACATTATTTATTTTTCTAAATCATGAAAATAATATTAGACACAAACTTTTTAATTTATTGTGCAAAAAATAAATTAGATTATGTTGAAGAAATTAGTGATTTGTTGAATGAAGGCTTTGAGTTGGTTGTGCCTATGCAGGTTGTTGAAGAGCTTAAGAAATTAAAAGGGGATAAACTGAAGAAAGTTTCTGGGAAAGATAAGGATTCTTGTGATTTAGCTTTGCAGTTGCTTGGTGTTAATAAAGTAAAGAAAATTAAAGTTAAAGGAAAGAGTGTCGATGAAGGAATTATTAATCTTGCTGGTGGGGACAAAAAGAATATTGTCTGCACTTTAGACAGGGAAATGAGAAAAATTTTAGGGAGAGTTATTTTAATTAATAGGAGAAAGAAGTTGATGGTGACAAGGTAGGTTTGAGGCTCGCTCACTTCGCTCGCCTATTTAATGATTAATAAAAACTTATAATAAATAAAATATTTATGGCCCGAGGTAGGAGATTAAGTAAACAAAAAAGGGTTTACTCTACTCATCTGAGTAAAGTAATTATTCATAGAGATTCCAGAAAAATAAAATATATGAACAAGATAAAATTTATAAGGGTAGTTATTTATATTAAATTAATTTAAATTAATAAAGAGGAAAAAATGGTGCAACAAACAGTGCAAAAACAACCAGAAGTAAAGCAACCAGTGCAGAAGCAAACAGCCCCGGAACAAACCATGCCTGCAGAACCAGGTGAGAAAAAATGG